>JAYQOZ010000320.1:0-3107 GCA_038145035.1 Gemmatimonadaceae bacterium
CGCGAAGGCACTCCTCCTCCGACACCTCGCGCGACTGGTACAGGGCATAGAGCGCGTCGTTCAGCGTCTGCATGCCGTGCTTCTTGCCGGACTGCATCATCGAGTAGACCTGGTGGATCTTGTCGTCTCGGATCAGGGCCCGGATGGCCGGGGTCACCACGAGGATCTCGGCCGCCATCGCCCGGCCCTTGCCGGAGCGCTTGGGCAGCAGCGTCTGCGTGATGATTCCCTCGAGCACGAAGGCCAGCTGGGCGCGCACCTGGGCCTGCTGGTGGCTCGGGAACACGTCGATGATGCGGTTGATGGCCTCGGCCGCCGAGTTCGTGTGCAGCGTGGCGAAGGCCAGGTGACCCGTCTCGGCGATGGTCAGGCCGGCGTGAATCGTCTCGTGGTCGCGCATTTCGCCGACGAGCACCACGTCCGGGTCCTCACGGAGGGCGTACTTGAGCGCGTGGCCGAAGCTCTTGGTGTCCGAGCCCACCTCGCGCTGGTTGACGATGCAGCCCTGGTGCTTGTGGATGAACTCGATCGGGTCCTCGACCGTGAGGATATGGCCCTTTCGCTCGCGGTTGATCTTGTCGATCATGGCCGCCAGCGTCGTGGACTTACCCGAGCCGGTGGGCCCCGTGACGAGGACCAGGCCGCGGGGCTTCTCGGCCAGCTTGGCGATCACCGGCGGCAGGCTGAGGTCGGCGAAGGTCTTGATGCTGAACGGGATGACGCGGAGCACGATCGAGACGCAGCCGCGCTGCTTGAAGCAGTTGCCGCGGAAGCGCGCCAGGTTCTGGATGCCAAACGAGAAGTCGAGCTCGTCCTCCATCTCGAAGCGCTTCTTCTGGTTCTCGGTGAGCACCGAGTAGGCCAGCTGCAGCGTGTCCTTGGGCTGGAGCACGACCTCCTGCTTCGAGTGCGTGATGTCGCCGTCGATGCGCATCATCGGCCGCGAGCCGGCCGTGATGTGGAGATCCGAGGCGCCGCGCTCCAGCATCTCCTCGAGGAGGACGCGGAGGTTGACGCCTTGGGGGGCCGGAGCTGCGGGAGCGGGGGAAGCGGTCATCGCTGTGGGACGAAGGACGGGAGACTGAGGACGAAAGCGGGGGAGCCGGGCTAGGCACTGGTCTCGGTGATCACCTGCTCCAGCGAGGTGATGCCCTTCCAGACCTTGACCAGGCCGTCCATGCGGAGCGTGAGCATGCCCTCGTCAATGGCGAAATCCTTGATCTCTGCGGCGCCGACATTTGAGAGGATCAGCTTTCGCAGGCCGGGCGACATGTTCATCACCTCGTAGGCGCCCTGACGGCCCTTGGAGCCAGTGCCGTTGCAGGCATCGCAGCCCTTGCCCTTGAAGAAGGGCATGTCCAGGGCCCGCGTATCAAGCGTGATGTTGGCCAGCAGGGGCTTCACGTCGTCGGGCGCGCGCGTCTTGAGGCCGTCGATCGCCGCCTGGCTGAAGCGCAGATCGCGCAGCGTGGTCGTCTCCGTCCAGCGCGCGGCCTGCATCTCCTCCTCCGTCAACTTGTGCTGCGTCTTGCAGCTACTGCACACGCGGCGCAGCAGGCGCTGCGCCAGCACGAGGTTCAGCGCCGAGCTGACGTTGAAGGGCTCGAGGCCCATGTCCAGCAGACGCGTCACCGTCTCGGCGGTGGAGTTGGTGTGCAGCGTCGAGAGCACGAGGTGGCCGGTGAGCGCCGCCTTGATGGCGATGCCGCCGGTCTCCAGGTCACGGATCTCGCCGACCATGATGATGTTCGGGTCCTGCCGCAGAAAGGCCTTCAGCGCGGCCGCGAAGGTCATGCCGATCTCGTTGCGCACCAGCACCTGGTTGACGCCGTAGAGGTTGTACTCCACGGGGTCCTCTGCCGTCATGATGTTCGTCTCGACCTTGTTGATCAGCTTGATGCTGGAGTACAGGGTCGTGGTCTTGCCCGAGCCCGTCGGCCCGGTGACCAGCACCATGCCGTAGGGACTGCGCACCGCGTCCATCAGGTCGCGCTCGGCCTGGGGCTCGATGCCGAGCTTGTCCAGGTCCATCAGGTTGCTCTGGCTCAGGATGCGGAGCACCACCTTCTCGCCGAAGAGCGTGGGCAGCGTCGAGACGCGGAAGTCCACGACCTTGCTGGCGCTGAGCTTCAGCTTGATGCGACCGTCCTGCGGCACGCGGCGCTCGGCGATGTTGAGCGCGCTCATGATCTTGAACCGCGAGATGAGGGCAGGCTGCATCTTCTTTGGCGGCCGCATTACCTCGGCGAGGTGCCCGTCCACGCGGTAGCGGACGCGCAGGTCCTTCTCGAAGCACTCGAAGTGGATGTCCGAGGCGCCCATCTTCACCGCGTTGGTGAGAATCGCGTTGATGAGCTTCACCACCGGGGCGTCGTCCACCGCGGCGGCCAGCGCCGTCGCGGACATCTCCTCTTCCTTGTCCTCGACGACCTCAACCTCGCCGTCCTCGAGGCTCTCGATCTCGTCGAGCAGCGCCGACATCTGCTGGTCGTTCGAGTCGTAGTGCTTCTCGAGCACGTTGCGCAGCGTGAACTCGCCCGCGATGACCGGGAAGATGTCGTAGCGGGTGATGAACTTGAGGTCCTCGATGACCCCCATGCTCGTCGGGTCCGCCATCGCCACCGTCAGGGTGCGGCCGTCGCGCTTGAGCGGCAGCACCAGGTTCTTCGTGGCCAGGTCGGCCGGGACCAGCTTGATGATCTTCGGGTCGACCTCGAACTTCGAGAGGTCGACCGCGGGCATCTTGTATTGGCGGGCCAGCGTCCGGGTGAGCTCATTCTCCTGGATGAAGCCCAGCTTGATCAGGTTGTAGCCCACGCGGGTGCCGCTCTGGCGCTGTTCGTCCAGCGCTTTCTGCAGCTGTTCGCGTGAAATCAGGCCCTCCTTCACCAGGAGGTCGCCGATCCGTTCACTCCCACCGGCTGCGGCTGCGCTCATTCGTCGGGACGCGGGTGGTGGCGCCGACCCCGCCCGGGGAACCTCCGGGGGCGGGACGACACGTGCGGGGAGAAGGTGTCCGGGGGGACGCACAAGTGTCAAGGATGTGGGCGACCCCTCCCCAGCCGCTGCGGGGGCGCCGGTCGCGGCATTCCCGAAAAGGTGACGAG
>JAYQOZ010000321.1:0-3096 GCA_038145035.1 Gemmatimonadaceae bacterium
ACCTGGCTCCCCGCGATGCTCAGCGGGCGCTTCGCCGGCCCGATGGCCCTCACCGAGCCCGATGCCGGCTCCTCGCTCGCCGACGTGCGCACCAAGGCGAAACAGCGTGACGACGGTAGCTACCTGATCGAAGGCACCAAGATCTGGATCTCCGGTGGCGAGCAGGAGCTGACGGAGAACATCGTGCACCTGGTGCTGGCCCGCATCGAGGGCGCACCCGGGGGCACCAAGGGCATCTCGCTGTTCCTGGTCCCGAAGCGCCTGCTGAATGCGGACGGCAGCGCCGGCGCGATGAACAATGTCGCGCTGGGCGGCCTCATCCATAAGATGGGCTGGCGTGGCACGACCTCGACGCTGCTCAACTTCGGAGAGCGCGGGCCCTGCGTGGGCTATCTCATCGGCAAGCCCCACCACGGGCTGGCGTACATGTTCCACATGATGAACGAGGCGCGCATCGGCGTGGGCCGCGCCGCCACCGCGATGGGCTACGCCGCGTTCCGCTACGCCCTCGACTACGCACAGCAGCGCAGGCAGGGGCGCATCCCCGGCGAGAAGGATCCCGCGAAGCCCGCCGTGCCGATCATTGAGCACGCCGACGTGCGCCGCATGCTGCTTGAGGCCAAGTGTGCCGCCGAGGGGTCGATGCACCTGGTGCTCGCCTGCTCGCGACTGGTGGATGAGCAGCAGACGGCGCCGGAGGCCGCCGACCGCGAGCGCGCCACGCTGCTGCTCGAGATGCTCACGCCGATCGCGAAGGCCTGGCCCTCGGCCTATTGCCAGGAGGGCATCTCGTCGGCGCTCCAGGTGCTCGGCGGCTACGGCTACGCGCGTGAGTACGACATCGAGCAGCTCTATCGCGACAATCGGCTGAACCAGATTCACGAGGGCACCAACGGCATCCAGGCCCTCGACCTGCTCGGGCGAAAGGTGACGCAGCACAAGGGCGCAGCCTTCGCCGCGTTTGTCGACTGGCTGCGCGAGCCTGTGGCGCCGGCGTCGGCTCTGCCCTCGCTGGCCGCGCCGGCGGCGCGACTCACGGAGGCCGTTGACCGCCTGGTGTCGGTGACCCGGTCGCTCGGCGCCGCAATGCGCGAGGATCCCGCGCGCGGGCTCGCCAACGCCAGCCTGTACCTCGCGATGGCCTCGCGCGTGACCTACGCGGCGCTCTGGCTCCGTCAGGCCACCGCCGCCGTGCAGGCGCCAGCTGCCGCCAGCGACCCATTCCTGCAGGGCAAGGTGCAGGCCTGCCACTACTACTTCGGGATGGAGCTTCCCAGGATGGACGCCGAGGCGTCGATCCTGGAGCGGAACGACGCCTCGGCGTTTGAAATGCGCGCGGAGTGGTTCTAGCGGCTCAGACCACGACGGCGGTGCCGCTGGCACTGACCATCAGCATGCCGCCGGTGCCCCCGACACTGATGGTCTCGTAGTCGAGGTCCACGCCGAGGATGGCGTTGGCGCCCATGTCGCGGGCCTGCTGCATCATCTCCTCGACCGCGATGGCCTTGGCCTTGCGCAGCTCCTCCTCATAGGCGGCGGAGCGGCCGCCCACGATGTCGCGGATGCTGGCGAAGATGTCGCGGAAGATGTTGGCGCCAAGAATGGCCTCGCCGGAGACGATGCCGAGGTAGCGCTTCGCGGGCTGGCCTTCGAGCTGCGGGGTGGTGACGACGATCATTGGGGCCCTCCGTTGAGCCAGTGGCCATTGAGCATCACGCCGCGCAGTGTACGGAATGCGGCGATGCCGGTGGCGGGGTCTGCGCCGAGCACGAGCAGGTCGGCGCGCTTGCCGGCCGCGAGCGTGCCGAAATCCGTACGCCGCATCGCGGCGGCGCCGTTGCGCGTGGCCATCACGAGCAGGGATTCGGGCACGATGCCGGCGCGCTCCATCGCCGACAACTCGTCGTGCATGGAGGCCCCATGCAGCGTGAGCGGGTTCCCCGCGTCGGTGCCCACGGCGATGGTGGCGCCGGCCGCGTGGAGCCGGCGCAGGTTGAGCGCCATGATGGAGTCCTGGCGCGCGTTCAGCTCCTCGATGCGGCTGCGCGAGGTCAGCACCGCCACCGGATCCGGATACATGTCCTGCAGGTTTCCGGCATCGGCGATCAGCGCCCGTGTCTTCGCATCCACGCAGCCCAGCGGATCGGAGATCTCGGGCACCTGGCCGGCCGCGCCCGCAATGCGCGCCGCGCGCGCGTTCCGCGACACGACGAGCGTGGGCACGTAGACCGTCCGCGCGGCGACGAGGTCGGCGACGAAGCTGGAATCCACCGCCTCGCCCTGCACGGAGTGCACGAGCATCTGTGCGCCTTCACGCACGGCGTTATGCGCCTCGCGCAGCGAGGTGGCGTGCACGATGAGCGGCAGCCCCTGCACACGCGACTCGGCGGCCACGGCGGCGAAGCGGGCGCGGATCTCCGGCCACTCGCGGTCGGGCGGCGCGAGCAGCCAGACCTTTACGGCTGCGGCGCCCATGGCCTTGAGCTTCCGCACGCCGGCCACGCCGGCGTCGGCGCTGGTCAGCATGATGAAGGTCGAGTCGCCTGGGATGGAGAGGATGTCGCGTCCCGCGTGCGAGATGAGCGGACCGGCGGCCAGGAAGTGCGGGGCGTCCGGGCGGGCGGCATCGCGCGTGGCTTGCTCCACGGTCCATCGCATCCCGCCCACGTCGTAGGCGGCCGTGATGCCGGCGCAGGTCCAGCTGCGGTACCAGCGGTCGGGATCCTCGCGCAGGGCCCGCTGCAGAGAGTCGTAGGGATAGCGGGCGCGGAGGTCCACGCCGTCCGGCCGGCCGTCCATCCAGCCGGTCTGCCCGACATGCACGTGCGCGTCCACGAGGCCCGGCGTGACGATGGCGCCGCCGAGCGACTGCACGGTGGCCAGACGCGGCGGCAGGCAGTCGGCGCGCGAGCCGGCGCAGGCGATGGTGTCGCCGGAGACGAGGATGACCGCGTCGCGCACCGGGGCGCGTCCGCTCCCGTCGTAGAGCGTGAGGTCGGTCAGGGCCAGAACGTCCGCGCCCCCGGCGTGGGGGGGCCCCCCGGGGCCCCCCCCGGGGGGCGGCCCCCGCGCCGGGGGGGGGGGGGGGGGGGGGGG
>JAYQOZ010000322.1:0-1759 GCA_038145035.1 Gemmatimonadaceae bacterium
CAGCATGTCCCCGGCCTGCATCGGCTCGGACCGTCCGTCGAGCAGGAACCGTCCGGCGCCCGCGAGCACGTAGTAGACCTTGTCCATGCCCGCGTGGGCGTGCAGGGCATGGGACTGCCCCGGCTCGAAGGCGTTGAGTCCCACGAGCAGCCGGGACGATTCGAACAGCGTGGCCTTGCCCATCGCGGCGGCCGACCACACCGCGTGGTCGCCAGGCCGGAACACGGACGGATGCACCATCCCCGCATCGTACAATTTCCAGCCGTGCCCCGGTTGTCGTGCATCCTGTGCTCGCGCAACGACCAGTACATGGGCAACGCGCGCTGGCGCCTCGAAACCGCCCTCAACTACCTCGGCGGGCAGGCGGAGGCGCTCGGGCTCGGGCCCGACACGGTGGAGGTGCTCGTCACCGACTGGGGCAGCCGCACGCCGCTGGCGGAGGTGGTGCGCCTGACGCCTGCGGCCCACCGGCTGACGCGGTTCCTCCACGTGCCCCCGGAGGTCGCCGGTCCGCTCCAGGGTGACAGCCCGTTCCCCGAAGTGCTGGCCCTCAACCTCGCCGCGCGCCGGGCCGCGGGCGCCTATATCGGGCGCATCGATCAGGACACCCACGTCGGGCGGCGGCCCCTCGAGTGGTGCTGCGGACCGGCGATGCCGGACCCGGCCGCGCTGTACTTCGCCAACCGGCGGGACCTGCCCTACCGCCTGACGTCCGCGAGCCCGTCGCTCGGGGCGGTCACCCGCTTCGTCGAGGAGCGGGGCGCACGGATGCCCGTCCACCGGCAGAATCCGTTCACCGGCCATGTGTTCTGGACGTCCTCCGTCGGGATCTGGCTCGCATCCCGCGAAGTCTGGGACGAGGCGGGCGGCTACGACGAACGCCTGCGCTACTACAACTGGATGGAGACGGACATGATCCACCGTCTCCGGCCCCAGCACCGGATCGTGGACCTTGGCGCCCTGACGGACTGGGACTGCTACCACCTGGAGCACTACCACCCGCTCCGGTCGTGGGCGTCACGCCCGCACACCCGGAAGAACGCGGACATCGACCTGGCCGTGCCCGCGCCCGCGATCCGGCCATCGGGGCCCGACTGGGGCTTGACCCACCTGGACATCCGGGCCACGCCGGCAGTGCGGCCGGCGGTCGCGTCCACGCCGCCACGGACCGCGGCCTTCGGCGCGACGATGGCCAGGCTGCAGGTGATGCGCGCGGTCGATGCGGTGGGCGCGACGGGACAGGCCGGCCTGCACCGGCTCGCGGAACGCTCGGCCCGCCTCGTCTCGGCCCTGCCCTGGAACGCCCCGTGGCAATGGCCACGCCTCGCCTGGCGGCTGTGGCGAGGGCGGGCCGCCGCGCCGGCGGCCGGGTACGCGGGCTGGCCGTGGGGCCCGCTGCGGGACCTCGGCGCGCGACTGCTGGCCCGGGCGGGCCTGCTGCGTCTGGTCCGCCGCTGGCGGGTCGCGCTCCGGCTGCGACGTCAGCCCGCGTGGCGCCGCGCCGCGGGAGAGGCGGGCCGCCTGCCCGCCTTCCAGGCCTCGCACGGCCACGTCTTCGCACCCGATGGTCCGGCCCGCACCCGGCAGGCGCTCGTCATCAGCAGCCGGTGTCCGAACGTGCGCTGCGAGCTGGCGGTCATCGCGGCCATCCAGGATGCCGGCTTCCGGGTGACGCTGCTCCTCGAGGACGAGCAGCGCCCGCTCGCCGGCTACTACCGGCTGGGGGGGGGGGGGGGGGGGGCGGGGGGGGGGGGGGGGA
>JAYQOZ010000322.1:1769-3071 GCA_038145035.1 Gemmatimonadaceae bacterium
CGCCGGCTACTACCGGCTGGCCGGTGCGGACGTCCGGCTGTGGAGCGGGTTCCTCCCGCGCGGTCACCACGGACCGGCGGCGCGGAGAGCCCTGGCCGGCGCCGTCTCGCTCACCGACGCGATGGCCCTCACCCACGCCGGCATCCGCACCGGCCGGATCGCGGCGTGCACGACGCTGCGGGATCTGCAGGTCGGGGAACTCGACCTCACGGACCGGCCCGGTCGTGCCGTGCTCACCCGCCGGCTGGCCGCCAGCCTCGGCGCCGTGGAGCAGGCCACGGCCATCCTCGATTCGCTGACGCCCGAGCTCGTCGTCACCGACCACGAGTACACGCCCAAGGGGGAACTGTTCGAGTCGGCGCTCGCGCGGGGCTGCGACGTGGTCGCCTACGACGCCGCGCACCGCACCGACGCGCTTGTCTTCAAGCGGTATCACGCGGGCAATCGCGATCGACACCTGACCACGCTGGCCCCGGGTACCTGGGCCGCGCTCCGGTCGCGCCCGTGGGACCCGGCGGACCGGGCCGCCGTGGACACGGAGATCCGGGACTGCTACGCCCGGGGGGACTGGTACCTCTCGGGCACCCGCCACGGGCCGTCGACGCCATCCGCCGTGGCCGCCGCTCTCGGGCTGGATCGGCGCAAGAAGACAGCCGTCGTGTTCCCCCACGTCCTCTGGGACGCGCCGGTGATGTGGGGTGACCCGCTGTTCCCGAGCTACCAGGACTGGTTCGTGCGGACGGTGCGCATCGCCTACGAGTCGCCAGCACTCAACTGGCTCGTCAAGCTGCACCCGTCCCATGCATGGCGCGGGACGGCGGATGGCAGCGGCGTACCGGCGGAGGTGCGGGTCCTCGACCAGCTCGGCCCGCGTCCCGCGCACGTCACGCTCGTGCCCGCCGATACGCCGGTCGCGACCGACGCCCTGCTGCGGACCGTGGACTACTGCCTGACGGTGCGGGGGACCGTCGGCGTGGAAGCCGCCCGGCTGGGCCTGCCCGTCCTCACCGCCGGCCGGGCCCGCTACACCCACCACGGCTTCACGCTCGACTCCGGCACGCCGGACGAGTACCTCGATCGGGTGCGCCATCTGGAGGATCTGCCCCCCCTGCCGGAGGCCGCGCGGGAGCTGGCGGACCGGTTCGCGTACGGGGCGTTCCTCCTCCGTCCCTGGCGCATGACGAGCATCGTCCCCCGGGGTGACGACTGCGCCGTGAACGTCACGGACCGCGCCGCCCTCGGTCACGCAGCGGACATCCGCGCACTTGCCGCCTGGTTCGCCTCGGATGACGAGGACTACCT
>JAYQOZ010000323.1:0-3071 GCA_038145035.1 Gemmatimonadaceae bacterium
GCCGCCGGCAACAGCGCCCGCGGCTGGCTCTGCGGGTTTAACTCCTCCCAGCGCACGAGCTTCGCGGCCGCGATCTCGTTGGCCGAGAGATGCTCCGACGGCACCAGCTCGAGGATATCGAGGCCGCGCGCCATCTCCGACGAGTAGATCAGCCCGTTGTACCAGTAGGCGCCCCAGGAGCCGGCGATCGTCATGCGCGGACGGCCCTCGGCCTCGCCGCTTACCGGCGCATCCACCGGGCCGCGGTCGAAGAACGCGATCTCGAGCGGCTTGTCGGCGTCCGTGAAGTCAATGACGTCCACGCCACCCTGGTACCAGCCCTGCACCATGATGTCGCGGCCCGGCACCGGGACCAGCGAGCCGTTGTGCGAGACGCAGTTCTCGTTGCTGGCCTGCGCCGTCGGGATCTTGAAGTAGGCGCGCTGCGTGAACTTGCCGTCCGTGCCGATCGACAGCGTGGTGTTGCCGCCCATCTCGAGCGGGTGGATGGCCTGGCAGTTCGGCGAGGTGCCGCCGCCCCACTCGTCGGTGAACACCACCTTCTTGCCGTCATTGCTGAACACGGCGGTGTGCCAGAGCGAGAAGTTCGTGTCGGCGACGGCATCGAGCCGGCGCGGACGCTCCGGGTCCCTGATGTCCACGAGCAGGCCGTAGCTGGCGCAGGCGCCGGCGAGCAGGCCCATCTCCGGATACGCGGTGACGTCGTGGCAGTTGCGCGGGCCGGCGGCGGCCATCATCGCCATCTGCGCGCTGTCGGCGCCGGCGATCGGGCGGGCGCGACGCGGGCGACCGCCACGGGCCGGCGCGGGACCGAGGCCGGTGAAGATGCGCGCCCCGGTGACGACGGCCGCGTCCTGCGGACGGGAGAGCGAGACCTTGATGACGTCGAGGCGGAACAGCGAGTTGTTCTCGTCCGCCGGATCGAAGCCGTTGACGCAGCCAGCCAGCTCGCTGTCCGGACGCGCGCCCTGGTTGCCGGACACGTAGATGTAGACGATGTCCCGGTCCGTGGGGTGCGGGATGACGGTGTGCGTGTGCGAGCCCTTGCAGGTCTGCACGTTCTTCACGAAGCGCGGCTGCGCGGGGTTGCTGACGTCATAGATGCGCACACCGGCCATGTGGTCGGCGGGATTCTCCACGCCACCCTTGGCGCAGTCGTTCCGGTTGCCGCCGCCCTCGGCCGAGACGAAGAGCAGGTTGCCGACGATGGACGGATCGCCCTGCGAGGTGATGCACTCCACCACCGAGAGCATCCGCGGCGCGGACGGGTTCGCGACGTCCCAGACGGAGAAGCCGGCAAAGTTGCCCTGGAACACCAGGTTGCCCCTGAACGCGAGGTCGGAGTTCACGAAGGTGAGTCCGCGCATCGAGTCGAAGGGCGCCGGCTTGGGCGCCGTGCCGAGCAGGCGCATGTGCTGCAGCGCGATGCCCGCGTCGGAGAGCCCTGGCTGCAGGTTGTTCCGCGGGTCGTTCCCGGACGGGTAGGTCTGGGCTTCGACGAGCGAGGCCACGCTGAGGGCGGCGGCAACGGCGAGCGCAATTCGGGTGAGACGCATCAGCTCGAACTCCGGTAGGTGCGGGTGGGGTCGTCAGTCCAGCTCGGCAAGCATCTGCCACATCAGGCCGATCTCGGCCGTCTGCGTGGTCTCCACGTCGTTGGCAAGCACGGAGACATCCACGTCCTGCGCGGCGCGGGGCGTGGCCAGGAGGTCCGCGACCATCTGGATCGCGCCCTCGTGATGGCGAATCATCAGGCGGAGGAACAGCCGCTCGAACTCCGTGCCGCGGGACGC
This sequence comes from Gemmatimonadaceae bacterium, assembly GCA_038145035.1. Taxonomy (GTDB): domain Bacteria; phylum Gemmatimonadota; class Gemmatimonadetes; order Gemmatimonadales; family Gemmatimonadaceae; genus Pseudogemmatithrix. The sequence goes on from JAYQOZ010000323.1 coordinate 1,794, forward strand.
GGCCAGGCGCTCGAGCTCCGCCGTGGTGAGCATCCCCGGCATCGACATGCGACGCCAGGACGACGTGTCGGGCACGTACTGCCCGTGGTCGTGCAGCCAGCCCTGCATCAGGGCGATCTCACCGGCCTGCGAGAGATCGATCTTGTTCGCGAGCTTGAGCACGCGTGGGCCTGCGCCGGCCCCCTCGGCCAGGCGCGTCATGTGGACGGCCTGCGCGTGGTGCGCGATCATGCCCTGCAGGAAGCGCACGTCGGCCTCGGTGTAGAGCGCGCCGGGCGGCACGGTGATCGCCGGGGCGCCCTCCATCTCGTGCTGGTGGGCGGGTTCGGCGGCGGCGGACGCCATCGTCGCCACGGGCATAGGCGCCGGCGCCGACTCGGCGCTGCGGCTGGCGCAACCCGCGACGGTCAGGACCACGAAGGCAAGCGTTGTACGGCGAAACGTCACGTGCATCGTGGACGGGTGGGGTCTGGGACGTCGGTGGAGCCTATCGCGAACGGGCGCCCGCCGCCAGACGAAGTCTAGCGGGACAGGACGGACCGGGGACGGGCGCCCGGCACCCACACTCAACGCACGAACGGGGGGCGTTCGTTGGCCGTCGGCGAGCGTGGAGGCGAGCCCACCGACCAGCGGTTCCTCAGCCGTGACGGACTTCCGCCACGGAAACGAGAGCAGCGATTCAAACATGATTGCCACGCCGGCAAAGGCGGCAATCGAGATGCCGAGGATCAGGCGTTCGCGGCGACGGCGTATTCGAGGGGGAGCGGAGGCCGTCGTGGACACCCTCGTACCTTCGTCCGGTCGGCTCGTGATGGGAACCGTCACGGTGCATGACCCAGCCGGCGGAATGCTGTGACCTGCGTCGCGTCGCAGGCTCAGGTTCCGCCGAGGAGGGCCCGCAGAAGGCCTGGCGACGCGGCGAGCAGCCCGAAGCGGATGAGGCGACCCGCGAGGCAGAGCGCGATGAACGGCGTTGGCGCAATCCGCAGCAATCCTGCGGCGATGGCCGCCACGTGGAAGGGCGGAATACTGGTGAGCGCGCTGACAAAGAGCAGGGCCGGCCCGTACTGCGGACGCCGGCCCAGCAGTGTCCGTGCCTTTACGACCCAGCGTGCGGCCCGCGCACCGGCCACACGATCGCCGTGCAGCCCGAGTCCGTACCACGGCAGCTTCGCCACGACGTGTCCCACGGTGAACGCCACCCACATCGCCGCCGCGAGCCGCGGGCTCGCCATCAGCCCGATGGCCACGGCGGCCACCTCGGCCGTGCCGGTGGGC
>JAYQOZ010000324.1:0-3068 GCA_038145035.1 Gemmatimonadaceae bacterium
CGGCGCGGGGGGGGGGCGGGGGGGGGGGGGGGGCCCCCCCCCCCCCCCCCCGCGGCCGTGCCGGGCGGCTAGCGGAAGCGCCGCCAGTCGATCTCGTGCTTGTCCACCTGATAGTTGAGGATGCGCCGGGTGGTGTTGAGCAGGCGGGCCGCCTTGGCCCGGTTGCCCCGGGTCGTCTTCAGGGCATCCTGCAGGAGGTCCCGCTCGTACGCCGCCAGGGCGTCCCTGAGGGACAGGCGCATCGTTGTGCCCGAGGCTTCGGCCGTCTGGAGCGACGGGGGCAGGTGGTGGGCGTGGAGGACCTGCCCGTCGCACACGAGCACGGCCCGCTCGATCGCGTTCTCCATCTCCCGGACGTTGCCGGGCCAGTGGTAGCTGGTCAGCATGTCGATGGCCGGCGTCGAGATGCGGCGGATGCTCTTGCCCTGCTCCCGTGAGAACTTCTCGAGGAAGTGGTCGGCCAGCAGCAGGAGGTCCGACTTCCGGTCCCGGAGGGGCGGAACGAAGATCGAGAACACGTTGAGGCGGTAGTACAGGTCCTCGCGAAACGTTCCCGCGGCGATCATCTGTTCCATGTCCCGGTGGGTGGCGGCGACAAGCCGCACGTTGGCCCGGATCGTGTTGGTGCCGCCGAGGCGCTCGAACTCCTTCTCCTGCAGGACCCGCAGCAGCTTCACCTGCGTGGCGGGATTGATGTCGCCGATCTCGTCGAGGAACAGCGTACCGCCTTCGGCGGCCTCGAACCGGCCCTTGCGGCGTTCGCGTGCACCCGTGAAGGCGCCCTTCTCGTAGCCGAACAGTTCGGCCTCGATCAGCGTGTCCGGCAGCGCCGCGCAGCTGACCTTGATGAAGGGCTTGCTCGCCCGCAGCGAGTTGTAGTGCAGGGCATGCGCGATCAGTTCCTTGCCCGTGCCGGACTCGCCGCGAATGAGGACGGTCGTGTTCGACCGGGCGACCTGCGCGATCTGCTCGCAGACCTGCCGCATGGGGCCGCTCGTCCCGAGGATGTTGGAGAAGTCGTACCGCTGCTTCAGTTCTTGGCGCAGGTGGTCGTTCTCGTCGAGCAGGCGCTGCCGCTCGGCCTCGACCAGGCGCTGCACCTTGATGGCCTGCGAGATCATCGCGGCGACGACCCCGAGGAACTTCATGTAGCGGTCGTAGTCCCGGTCCGCCTTGAAGCGGAGGTCCACGCCCAGGGCGCCGATGGCCTTCCGGTTCAGCGCGATGGGCACGCAGATGTAGCTCAGTTCCTGCCGGGACAGCTCCGGCCGGCCTGAGGCCCGGTTGAGGAAGAGTGGCTCCCGGCTCACCCGCGGCACGATGATCGGCTTGCCCGTTTCCACGACGCGTCCGGTGATGCCCTCCCCGACGGCGTAGCGGGCGCGGGTGCCCGCCTTGATCAGGCCGTCGGTGGCCTCGACCTGCAGGTCCTTCGTGTCCTCGTTGAGGAGGGCGATCATGCCGCGCACCGCGCCGTGGTGCTTGCCGAGCACCTCGAGGACGTTGTGGAGGGCGGCCTTCAGGTCGAGCGTGGACGAGAGCGCGCGGCTGACATCGAGCAGGGTCGACAGCCGCCGGACCTCGCTGGTGGTGACGTCGCCAGAGCGCTCGTGTGCGGCCATGTGTACATTATCGTCCACTTCACATGGCCAGTGGGTCACGAATGTCGAGATTGGGCACTCAGCCGAACAGGCTGTCGGCCACCGAGGCCAGGTCCCGGAGGCCGTGCACATCCGCAGGCCGGCGGGTGACGCGGACCCGCGGATAGGCGCCGAACTCGTGGTCGATGCGGGCGAGGTGGAGGCGTTCCTGCTCCCGGCGGGCCTCGATGTAGGCCCCTGCGGCGGAGTTCGGAATCACCTGGTTCACGACAAGGCCGGCGATGTCGACGCCGGTCTCCTCCAGCTGGGCGAGTGCGCGGGCGGTCTCGTCGATGGGCAGCTTTTCGGGGATCAGCACGAGGACAAACGCCGTCTCGCCCCGCGTGGTCAGGCGGCGCCGGAACGTCCGCAGGCGGTCTATCGTGTCCTCGAGCGTGTCGATGATGCGGTAAGAGTCGTGGGGGTCCTCGGGCAGCATCGCGCGGCGCGAGTCCGCGAGGGCGTGCAGCCATCCGCTCATCGCCTCGGGCATCCGCAGGAGCGGCAGGGTGTGCCCCGTGGGGGCGGTATCGAAGACGAGCAGGTCGAAGGCATCCGCGCGGTCGGCGACCAGCCTCGACAGCCGGTCGAACAGCGCCGCATCCTCGATACCCGGCATGGCCGCCGCCAGGTCGATCTGGCGCAGGGCCCGGGCCGCGCCGTCGCCGAACAGGGCCGTGGCGCGCGCCTTCACATCCGCGATGTACTGCCGGGCCTCGGCCGCCGGGTCGATCTCCATGGCAGTGAGGTTGGGTGCGATCGGCGTCTCCCGGTCCGGAATGGCCACGCCGAGGGCATCGGCGGTCGAGTGGGCGGGGTCAGTCGAGACCAGCAGCACGCGCCGTCCGGCGTGGCTCGCCGCGAGCGCGACCGCCGCGGCGCATGTCGTCTTCCCGACGCCGCCCTTGCCGCCGAAGAACAGGATGCGCCGGTCGAGCAGGTGCCGCAGCGGGCCCTGCCAGGGAGACTGCGCCGGGGACACGCGCGACCTGTCCCGACCGGCCGCGTCCGTGCCGGTCACTAGCAGCAGCCCATCGAATCGAGTGGGGAGTGCGGCATGCCCATCCGCCGGTGCCAGAGGTGAAACTCCTCGAGCAGCAGCGGGTAGACGTCGAGCAGGTAGAGCGCGGCGGGATTGGGCACGCCCATCAGTTCCAGATAGCAGAGCAGCATGAAGAGGTCGTGCAGCTCGAGCCGCTGGCGGCGGACCTCACGCTGATAGCGCCCGTAGGCGGCGCCGTGGAAGAAGTCGGAGGCATTGCGGCGGACGGTGGCCCAGTCCATGGACGAAGGATACCGCGCGGCGTGGCCGGACACGGCACGGGCCCGCCCCGCGGTGCCCAACCGGGCCGGGGAGGCCCCAACCGGAATTTGGACATACCGGGGGGCATAGGACAATTAGTGGGCGGGGCCCACAAGATGTCGCCC
>JAYQOZ010000325.1:0-3061 GCA_038145035.1 Gemmatimonadaceae bacterium
GCCCACGGACACGCTGCTGTTGATGCTGCTCTTCGTGAGCACGCTCATCGGCATCTTCCTGCTCACGGCGCTGTTCGGTCGTGTCTGGTGCGGCTGGGCCTGCCCGCAGACGGTGTGGATGGAGTTCCTCTACCGACCCATCGAACGGCTGGTGGAAGGCGGCTACGCCGAGTCGCGAAGGCTCGACAGGGAGCGGCGGCACCTCGCCCCGCGCAGGCTGCTCAAGTACGCCATCTATGGCGTGCTGGCCACGGTGCTCGGCAACACCTTCCTCGCGTACTTCGTCGGCAGCGACGCGCTCCGTGAGTGGATCACACGGTCGCCCGTCGAGCACCCCACGCCGTTCCTGGTGATGGCGGTGACCTCGCTGGCGGTGTTCCTCGACTTCGCCTGGTTCCGCGAGCAGACCTGCCTGGTGGCATGTCCCTATGGGCGCTGGCAGTCTGCGCTGCTCGACCGCTCATCGTTGATCGTCGCGTACGATGCCCGCCGCGGCGAGCCGCGTGGGCATGGCGCCGGGGCGCGCCCGGGGCTCGGGGACTGCGTGGCCTGCAACGCCTGCGTGAACACCTGCCCCACCGGCATCGACATCCGGGATGGCCTGCAGATGGAGTGCATCCACTGCACACAGTGCGCCGATGCCTGCGACGCGATCATGGAGAAGGTGGGCAAGCCGGCCGGGTTGATTCGCTACTCCTCGCAGGATGCGCTGGCCGGCAAGCCCCCGATCATCCTGCGGCCGCGCACGGTGCTGTATCCGCTGGCCTTCGTGGTGTTCTTCGGGGCGTTCCTGCTCGCGCTGGCCACGCGCTCGAGCGCCGACGTCACGTTGCTCGGCGGCGTCGGCGCGCCGTTCACGCTGAACGCCGATGGTGCGGTGGTGAACCAGGTGCGCATCAAGGTGGCGAATCGCACCGTGGACACGCGGCGCTACACCATCAGCTACCTCGACGAGCCCGGGGCCACGCTGGTCGCCCCGGAGAATCCGATGACGGTGGCGGCCGGCGAGACCGTGACGACCTCGGTCTTCGTGATGCAGGCCGCCGACCGCTTCGCGACCGGCGAGCGTCGGGTGCGCTTCCGTGTCAGCGACGGCGCGGACTTCACGAGTGAGTTTGACTGGCGGCTGCCCGGCCCGTCGGCGCGCGCCGCGCCCCCACGCGAGGAGCGGTGATGAAACGCGGATGGCAATGGCCGGTGCTGATCACCGCCGCACTGCTCTTCACCGTCGGCGTGAACGTGGTGATGCTGCTTGCGGCCGGTGCCGACCCGAATGGCACGGCCGTGGAGCCCGACTACTACCGGAAGGCGGTCGAGTGGGATCGGACGATGGCGCGGCAGGCGGCCAGCGCGGCCCTTGGGTGGCAGGCCGCCGCGACATTCGAGGCGCCGTCGGCCGTCGGCCGGGACCTCGAGGTCACCCTGCGCGATCGTGATGGCGAACCGATCCGCGACGCCGACCTGCGGGTCACGCTGATCCACAATCTCGAGGCGTCCCATCCGCTCGCGGTGGGGCTTGCCGAGCGGGACGGACGCTACACGGCGACCCTGCGCGCGATCCGCAGCGGACGCTGGGAACTGCGGGTGGAGGCCCGACGCGGCACGGCGCGCTTCTCCTCGACGCTCCACGCCGAGGCACCGTGATCGCGCTGGCCGGGTCGGTCTTCGTCGCCGGGCTTCTCGGCAGCGCGCACTGCGTCGGGATGTGCGGCAGCTTCGCCTGCCTCGCCTCCGGCGGCGAGGCGTCCGCCGGACGTCGCAGCCTGCGCTCCACCGCAGCCTACAATGGCGGACGGTTGCTCTCATATGCGACGCTGGGCGCGATGGCCGGGGCGGCAGGTGCCGGGCTGGATCGTGCGGGCAGCGTGGCGGGACTCGCGCGGCCCGCCGCCATCGTGGCCGGTGTCCTGCTGATCCTCTGGGGCCTGGCCTCGCTGCTCTCGGCGCTGGGCGTCCGCGTGCCGATGCTCGACGTGCCGCCGGCGCTGGCGAATCGCCTTGCCCGCGCGCTGCGCGCCGTGCAGCAGCGCCCGCCCGCCCTGCGCGCACTCGCGATAGGCGCCCTCAGCGCCGCGCTGCCCTGCGGCTGGCTTTACGCCTTTGTGGCGACCTCGGCCGCTGCAGGCTCCGCGGCCGCCGGTGCCCTGACGATGGTGGCCTTCTGGGCCGGCAGCGTGCCGATGATGGCCGCCGTCGGGCTGGGGGCGCAGCGCGCGCTCGGCCCCTTCCGTCGGCGCCTGCCGGTCCTGACCGCGAGCGTGCTGGTCCTGCTCGGCGTGCTCACCGTGGCCGGCCGGTTGGTTGCGCCGCCGATGTCGCACGCGGCGCCGCCGGTCGCCACGCCCGCTGCCGCCCCGAACGCCGAAGTCGATGGCCACGACAGCCACCGCTGATTTCGCGCTCGGCGCCGCCCCCGCGGCGCTCACCTGCGCGCACTGCGGCCTCGAGGCGCTGCCGGGCGAGGCGCGCCGTGATGACGGCGTGCTCTACTGCTGCGCCGGTTGTGCCACCGCGGCGAGCATCATCCGCCAGAGCGGACTCGAGGGCTTCTACGCGCTGCCGGAGCGCCGGTCGGCCCGCGTCGCGACCAGTGGGCGCAGCTACGCCGAGTTCGACCACGAGGCCTTCCAGCTGGCGCACCTGCGCCTCACGGCCGACGGCCTGCACGAGACGGCGCTCTACCTGGAGGGCGTGCACTGTGCGAGCTGCGTCTGGCTGGTGGAACGGGTGCCGATGATCGTGCCCGGTGCGGTGCGCGCCGAGCTCGACGTGACACGCGGCGTGGCGCACCTGGCCTGGGACCCGGCGGCGACCACGCTCAGCGCGATCGCGCGGGTGCTCGACCGACTCGGCTACGCGCCGCACGTGTATCGTGGCCGCCGGGCCGACGAGGCACGCCGCGCCGAGGAGCGGGCGATGCTCACCCGCATCGGCGTGGCGGGCGCCATTGCGGCGAATGTGATGACCATCGCACTCGCGCTCTATAGCGGCGTGTTCGGTGGGATGGAGCAGGAGTTCGAGCGCTACTTCCGCTGGCTGAGCTTCGCGCTGGTGACGCCGG
>JAYQOZ010000326.1:0-3060 GCA_038145035.1 Gemmatimonadaceae bacterium
GCCTTGGCCAGGCCCTCATCCCCGTCATGGTCCTCGTCGGGATGCTCGCCTCGTCCGTGTACCTTTTCGGCGACAGCTCGTCGAGCGGCCCGAACCAGATCGCCCTGCTGCTCTCAGCGATGGTCGCCGCGGTGCTCGGCAACCGGAACGGCTACCGCTGGCGTGAAATCCAGGACGGCATCGTCCACGGCATCTCGCTCGCCATGGGTGCCATCCTGATCCTGCTGGTGGTCGGCGCCTTGATCGGCACCTGGATCCTCGCTGGCACGGTGCCCACGATGATCTACTACGGGCTCTCCATCCTGAGCCCCACGTGGTTCTACGCCGCCGCGACCGTCATCTGCGCCGTCGTCGCCCTCGCCACCGGCAGTTCGTGGACCACGGCGGGAACCATCGGCGTGGCGCTGGTCGGCGTGGCCACGGTGCAGGGCCTCAACCTCGGACTGGCGGCGGGTGCGATCGTGTCCGGCGCCTACTTCGGCGACAAGATGTCCCCCCTGTCGGACACCACGAACCTGGCGCCGGCGATGGCCGGGACGGAGCTCTTCACCCACATCAGGCACATGGTGTGGACCACGGCCCCGAGCATCGTGATGGCGGTCCTGCTCTACGCCGGAGTCGGGCTGGTGCTCGGTGGCGCTGCTGACGCGCCCGAGATCGCGGCCATCCAGGCGCAGATTGCCGGGCAGTTCACGATCGGCTGGGTGCAGCTGCTGCCGGCCGCGCTGGTGCTGGGACTGGTCCTGCGCAAGGTCCCGGCCTTCCCGGCCCTCATGATTGGCGCGCTCACGGGCTGCGTGTTCGCGGTGCTGTTCCAGGCGCCTGCGGTGCTCCGCTTCGTCGGGGATGCGGCGCTGCCCGCCCCCGTCGCGCTGCTCAAGGGTGCGTGGATGGCGCTATTTGACGGCTACACCTCCGCCAGTGGCAACGCGGCTCTGGACGAGCTGCTGACCCGCGGTGGCATGTCGTCGATGCTGAATACCGTGTGGCTGATCCTCACCGCGATGACTTTCGGGGCGGTGATGGAGACCACCCAGATGCTGCAGCAGATCGCCGCGGCGATCCTGGGGGCGGTTCGTGGCACCGGGACGCTGATTCTCGCCACGCTGGGGACGTCGATGGGCATGAACGTCATTGCGTCCGACCAGTACATCGCGATCGTACTGCCGGGCCGGATGTTCCGGGCCGAGTTCCGGCGGCGTGGACTCCGTGCGGAGAACCTGTCGCGCTCGTTGGAGGATGCCGGCACGCTGACCTCGCCGTTGGTCCCGTGGAACACCTGCGGCGCGTTCATGGCGACCACGCTTGGCGTGGCGACGGCGGCGTACGCCCCGTTCGCGTTCTTCAACCTGCTCAACCCGCTCGTGGCCGCGATCTACGGCTTCACGGGATTTGCGGTGACAAAGATGACGCCGGAGGAGCAGGCGGCGGCCGAGGCGGCGGCCGCGTGAAGCTGTCCGTCATCTTCAGTACCTACGAGCAGCCGGCCTGGCTGGAGAAGGTGCTGTGGGGTTTCGAGGCACAGACGTATCGGGACTTCGAGGTCCTGATTGCCGACGACGGTTCCTCGGCGCCCACCCAGGCGGTCATCGCGCGGATGCAGGCCGCGGTGCGCTATCCGATCGTGCACGTCCGGCAGGAGCACGACGGCTTCGGGAAGTGCCGCATCCTGAACAAGGCCATTGCCCGGGCCACGGGCGAGTACTGCTTCTTCACCGACGGCGACTGCATTCCGCGTTCGGACCTGCTGGCGGTGCACGCGACCAACGCGAAGCGCGGGCACTTCATCTCCGGTGGCTATCTCAAGCTGCCGATGTCCACCAGCGAGGCCATCACGAAGGACGACATCCTGGCGGGGCGGGCGACGGACTACGGCTGGCTGCGCGCGCACGGTGCGCCCTGGTCGAGGCGGCTGGCGCGCTTCCGCTGGGGTCCGCGGACGGCGGCCACGCTGGACGCGATCACGCCGACGGGTGCGACCTTCAATGGGCACAACACTTCGGTGTGGCGCGAGGATCTGATCAAGGTCAACGGCTTTGACGAGCGCCTGCAGTGGGGCGGACTCGACCGTGAGATTGGCGAACGGCTGGAGAATGCCGGCATCAGGGGCCGGCAGTTCCGGCATCGTGCGCTCGTGGTGCACCTCGATCATCCCCGCGGATACAAGACGGCGGCGGGCATCGCGGCCAACCGCACCATCCGCGACGAGGTGGCGGCGAAGAAGCTGACGCGTGCGACGCTGGGCGTGGACCAGTACCTCGGAGCGAGCTGACGTGGCGACCGCTGCCGGGGGGAAGATTCGTCGCCTGGGGCGTGTCCTGCTGTGGCTCGTTGTTGGGCTGGCCGTGGCCCGGCTCGCCCTTGTGCTGGTGATCCGTCCGTCCAACGATCGCAACTGGTCCCCAGACATGGTGCGTCTGCCTGCCGCACGCTTCCACGGGGACAGCGTGACGGTGGTCAACGTCCGCAACAACCAGTACCGCAGCCCCGACGACTTCGATGTGCGCTGGGAGCAACGCAGCTACGACCTGAATCGCCTGGAAAGCGTCTGGTTCGTCGTCGAACCCTTCTCTGGCGTGCCGGGGCCCGCGCACACCTTCGTCACCTTCGGGTTCAGCGACAGCAGCTTCGTCGGCATCTCGGTGGAGCTCCGCCGCGAGGTCGGCGAGCACTTCTCGCCACTCAAGGGCCTGCTGCGACAGTACGAGCTCACCTACGTGGTGGCGGACGAGCGCGACCTGATCGGCCTGCGGGCGAACCACCGGCGGGATTCGGTCTACCTGTATCCGGTGCGCACCACGCCCGAGAGGATGCGGGCCCTGTTCATCGGGATGCTCGAGCGCGCGAACGGGCTGGAGCGGCAGCCGGAGTTCTACAACACGCTCACCAGTACCTGCACCACGAACATCGTGCGGCACATCAACACGATCGCGCCGAACCGCGTGCCGCTCAGCCTGAAGGTGCTGCTGCCCGCCTTCGCCGACGAACTGGCCTACGACCTCGGCCTGCTCGCCACGACGCTGCCGCGGGCATCCTTCCGCGCCGCGTACCGCATCAACG
>JAYQOZ010000327.1:0-3051 GCA_038145035.1 Gemmatimonadaceae bacterium
CTGACCGCCAGTGCTGGCGTCGCCCAGTATCAGCCGGGCATGGGGTCCTACGAGGTGCTGCTCGGGGAGGCTGCCCGCCTCCTGTACCGGGCGAAGCGCGAAGGCCGTGACAGGGTGTGCGCCGAACCGAAGTCCGCCAAGGTCGCGGGGAAGGTGCCGGGGCCGACCGTGGCCGCTGCCTCCGCCCGGGTGCCTGCACCAGGCAGGCGGACCCGCCTATGGATCGTTGATGATGACGATAAGGTGCGCCGGCTGCTCGTCGAGATGCTCCAGGACGAGGGCTTCGATCTCTGGGACTCCGGCGACGCGACCGAGGTCGTACGACAGTTTGCGGCGGTGGCCCCGAGTGAACGGCCGGACGTCCTGCTGGTCGACGTCATCATGCCGGTCATGACGGGTATGCGCATGGTCGAGCAGTTGACGGCCGTCAGCCCGGCCCTCCGCGTCATCTACATGTCGGGCCACGTGAGCGGAACCATCGATTGGCAGGGGCCACCGACCGCCGTCGTGGCATTCCTTGCAAAGCCTGTTCCTCGCACCGAGCTCCTCTCCAGGCTGCGTCATGTGCTGCAACAGTCGGCTGGCGTGGGGTCAGGAGGGGCGGGGGCCAGGGTTCCCGGGCGCTCCGGCGCCGGTTGATGCTGCCGGCGTGGTCGAACGGCCAAGCACCAGGTCCACGCCAGCTTGGAGTTCCTCGAGGGGAAACGGCTTCTGAAGGGCAAGAGTCGCGCCGAGACGCATCGCGGCATCCAGGGCGTCGTCCACCCCCCCTCGGCTGCCCCCGGACATCGCGATGATCGGCAGCTTGGGCAAGGACTGCCGCAAGCTCATGATGGTCTCGAGGCCTTCCACATCCGGCATCACGAGGTCCGTGATGACAAGGTCCGCCGCGACCTCCCTGCATCGCTCGACCACTCGCCGGCCGCTCGCTTCCGAGAACACCTCGTGACCGAGGTGTTCCAGCACGGCCTGGAACACCTCGCGTAGCGCCTCCTCGTCGTCGACTACCAGAATACGCGCCACCCGTCACCTCTTGAAGATAAGGATCGCGGTCAAGGTCGCGCGGCCAATGGCCTGACGCAAGGCTTCCGCTGCCCAGGGCAGCCCAGGGCGCGTTGAGCGGAGGCAGCGGAACCACTAGATTCCCGAGGCGCGGCCCCCCATCGCGCGGGATAATCACGGGATTGGTCCGAGATACGTCAGGAGTTGTCCGCTATGCCCCGCAGCGAAGAGGGTGCCCACGACCGTGACCCCGCCCTCGAGGCCATCGCGCTTCAGGCACAGAAGTTCGAGGCCGTGGGCCGGTTGGCGAATCTGATCGCCCACGATTTCAACAACCTGCTGACCATCATCCATGGCTACGCCGGTCTCGTGTTGCGAGGGAAAGGGGGACCAGAGCGCCAAGCCGCCCGGCTCGAGGAGATCCAGCAGGCGGCGGAATCGGCCGCGCACCTTTCGCGACAGCTCTCGGCGCTGAGCCGCCGGAACGGCGGGGTCCGGTCGGACGTGGACCTGAACCTGGTCGTACGTGGCACCGAGGCGTTGGTGCGCCGAGTGCGCCCGGTGAACGTCACGATGGAGCTGCGTCTCTCGGAGTCGGCGGAGTTGGTACACGCCGACCCCGGCGAGTTGGAGCAGGTACTCCTCTGCCTGGTGACGAATGCCATCGACGCGATGCCGGCCGGCGGCCACCTGCTCGTGGAGACCGCCAGCGCGCGGGATGCCGGCACTGGGGAGGGCGCCAAGGGAATGACCCGACCCATGGTCACCCTGACCGTGCAGGATAACGGCTGCGGGATGGACGCGACGACGCAGGAGCGCTGCCTCGAGCCGCTCTTCACGACCAAGCCGGCGCACCGGGGCAGCGGGCTGGGACTCTCCTCCGTCAAGGCCATCGTCGACGCGCTCGGCGGGCACCTGGCGGTGGACACGTCCGTCGGACGCGGCACCAGCGTGCTGGTCAGGCTGCCCCGCGTGGAGGCCTCCACCGTCGCGGCACTCACCCGCGGGGCCCCGGCGCCGGAGTCCCTGGTCCTGGTGGTGGAACCCCAGGCAGCCGTGCGGGCGGTGGTCGCCAGCCTGCTGAAAGAGGCCGGGTACCGGGTGGAAGCTGCCGGGACCGCGGCCGAAGCACGCCGCCTCGCGGGCGAGTCCACGCCGCCGCCCTCGCTGCTGCTCACCGAGGCCGCGTTGGCGGATGGCGACGGACCGTCACTCGTGGGGGACCTCCGCCAGCGGCACGCGGCCTTGGGTGCCGTGGTCATGACCGGGTCCCCGGAGCCGGTACCGGCCCTCAGCCATGCGGCGGAGATGGGGTTCGAGGTGCTGCACAAGCCCTTCGGCGCGCGCGAACTGCTCACCGCACTGGCCGGCGCGCCAGCGGCTGCCGATCTTGCCCGCGCAGCGATGCAACCCCCGGAGTGAAGCACGTGCCGCGAGACTACTCCGCGTTGCGGGTTCTCCTCATCGACGATCAACCCGCGTCGCGCCAATACCTGCGCGCCGTCCTGGGCGGCGTTGGCATCGAGGCGGTCACGGACGCCGCCGATGCGAATGCGGCCCTCGAGGCGGTGACGGCGCGTGGCGCACGGTTCGACCTGATTCTCTGCGACCTGCGCATGCCTGGCCGGGACGGCATCGAGGTGATCCGTATGCTGGCCGGCCTCCGCCTAGGGTGCGCAGTAGCCATTCTCAGCGTGGAGACCGAACGGGTCGTCGAGAGCGCTGGCCAGCTGGCGGCGCTCCGCGGACTGAACTTCGTGGGCGCGGTGCAGAAGCCGCTCACGGAGGAAAAGCTCGAGGCCCTCCTTGAGGCCGTCGCGCCGGAAGACCCGGACGGGGCACCGTCGCGCCCCACGGCCGCGGAGATTCGGCACGCACTCGCGACGGGCGAAATCGAACCCTCGTATGAGCCGGACATCGCCATGCGGACCGGGGCGTGCATCGGGGCCGTGGCGGCGCCACGGTGGCCGCATCCGTCGCGTGGAGTGATGGACGCTGACGTGCTGCTGCCGGCCTGCGAGGCATCGCCGGCCCTGCTCTCCCAGTTGA
>JAYQOZ010000328.1:0-3012 GCA_038145035.1 Gemmatimonadaceae bacterium
GTGGTGGCGCCCGTTCTTCATCGCAAGCGCTCCCTGACCTCAGCCTCGGCCTGCGCCAGCGAGGCGTGCTGCATGGCGCCGTCCAGCGCCGCGAGGAACTGCGCGCGGTGGCCGGGGAGGGAGTCCAGCGCCCCGGCGTGGATCAGCGCCTCGAATACGCGCTTGTTGCAGACGCGCAGGTCCACGCGCTCGGTGAGGTCGTAGAGCGAGGTGAACGCCCGCTCGGTCCGCGCCGCGATGATGCTCTCGGCGGCGCTGTGGCCGACGTTGCGGATGGCGCCCAGCCCGAAGCGGATGCGGGTGTCGCCGACCACGGTGAACTTCCAGCCCGACTCGTTCACGTCCGGCGGCAGGATCTCGAGGCTGAGGTCGCGGGCCTCGTTGATGTACTTCACCACCGCGTCGGTGTCGCCGATGGATGCCGAGAGCACCGCGGCCATGAACTCCGGCGAATAGTGCGCCTTGAGGTAGGCCGTGTGGTACGAGAGGATCGAGTAGGCGACCGAGTGCGACTTGTTGAAGCCGTAGCGGCCGAAGGTCTCGATCTGTGCGGCGATGTCCTCGATGACCTTGGGCGGGAAGCCGTTGGCGACGGCCTTCTCCTGGAACTTGCCGAGCTCCTTCCTGATGAGCTCGGCGTCCTTCTTGCCCACCGCCTTGCGGAGCACGTCGGCTTCGGCGAGCGAGATGCCCGCGAGCCGCTGCGCGATACGCATCACCTGTTCCTGGTAGGTGATGACGCCATAGGTGGGGGAGAGGATCTCCTCGAGCTCGGGAAGCTGGTAGCTCACCGGCTCCTCGCCGCGCTTCCGGCGCTGATAGACGCGGTGCATGCCGGCGTCGAGCGGGCCGGGGCGCATCAGCGCGTTCGAGGCCACGAGGTCGTCGAAGCGGTCGGCGCGCATGGCCCGGACCATGTCCGTGGCCAGCGGCGACTCGAACTGGAAGACGCCGGCCGTGCGGCCCGCGCGCAGCATGCGGTAGGTGGGCTCGTCGTCCAGTGGCAGGGCGTCGAGGTCGATGGCGACGCCGCGGCGCTCCTTGATGGCGCGCACCGCATCCGTGAGGATCGTCAGCGTCGTGAGGCCGAGGAAGTCCATCTTGAGCATCCCGGCCTTCTCAAGCGCGATCATGTCGTACTGCGTGACCACCACGCGCTCGTCGCCTTCGCTGCCCGAGCCCTTGGATTCCTGCGTGCAGACCGGCACGTAGTCGTCGATGGGGCCCGGCGCGATGACGATGCCCGCCGCGTGCACGCCGGCGTGGCGCGAGAGCCCTTCCAGCGCGATGGCGAAGTCGAAGAGCTGCCGGTGCCGCTCGTCCTGCTCGTAGAGCCGGCGGACGTCCGGCACCTTCTCGATGGCCTCTGCCACCGTGAGCGAGAAGTTCGGCGCGTTCGGGACCAGCTTGGCGATCGCGTCGGTCTCGGCCGGCGTGAAGCCCAGCACGCGGCCCACGTCCTTGATGCAGGCCCGGGACTTAAGCGTCCCGAAGGTGATGATCTGCCCCACCGAGTCGCGGCCGTACTTGTCGCGCACGTACTCGATGACCTCGCCGCGGCGCTCCTCACAGAAGTCCACGTCGATGTCGGGCATCGAGACGCGTTCCGGGTTCAGGAAGCGCTCGAAGAGCAGGTCGAACTTGAGCGGGCAGACGTTGGTGATGCCGGTGGCGTAGGCCACCAGCGAGCCGGCGGCCGAGCCGCGGCCCGGTCCCACCGGGATGCCGCGGTCCCGGGCGGCCTTGATGAAGTCCGCCGTGATCAGGAAGTAGCCCGCGTAGCCCGTCTTCGTGATGACGCCGAGCTCGAAGTCCAGGCGCTCCTTGACGTTCGCCGGCAGCGGCTCGCCGTAGCGCTGCTTCGCACCGTCGGTGGAGAGCTTCACGAGCAGGTCGTTCTCGCTCTTCACGCCGGTGGGCAGCGGGAACGAGGGCACGTGGTACTTCCTGTCGAACACGACGTTGACGTCGTCGGCGACCTTGAGCGTGTTCTCAAGGACCTCGGGGTGGCCCTTGAACTGCGCGGCGACCTCGGGGGCGCTCTTGAAGTAGAGTCCGCGGTCGTAGCGCATGCGGTCGGCATCGAGGCGGTCCTTCTTGAGCCCGATACAGAGCAGGACGTCGTGCGAGTCGTGGTCCTCGGCACGCAGGAAGTGTGCGTCGTTGGTGGCGACCACCGGCAGGCCGAGGTCGCGACCGAGGCTGAACACGAGATCGTTGAGCTTGCGTTGCTCGCCGGCCTCGTGGGCCTGCACCTCGAGGTAGTAGCGGTCCTTGAAGACCTCCGCGTACCAGGCGGCGGCGGCCTTGGCCTCGTCGTAGCGGTCCTCCAGCAGGTGCCGCGCGACCTCTCCGGCCATGCAGGCCGAGGACACGATCAGGCCCTCGTTGTGCCGGGCCAGTAGCTCGCGGTCCACGCGTGGCTTGCCGTAGAAGCCTTCCGTGTAGCCCAGCGAGGTGAGCTTCACGAGATTTCTGTAACCCTGGAGGTCGCGGGCGAGTAGGACGAGATGGAAGTAGTTCTTCTCGCCTGCGGCGGCCCGGGACTTCTGGCGACGGTCGCCGGGCGCGACGTAGGCCTCCATCCCGATGATTGGCTTCACGCCGGCCTTGCGGGCCTTTTCCTGGAATTCCCAGGCGGCGTGGATGTTGCCGTGGTCGGTGATGGCGAGGGCGGGCTGCTCGAATTCCTGGGCCCGCTTGATCAGGTCATCGATCCGGTTCGCCCCGTCGAGGAGCGAGTACTCGGAGTGGCAGTGCAGGTGGACGAAGGACACAGAAATAGGATAGCCGCGTCAGGGGTCTGACGCATCCGTCCTGGGCCTGAACTTGGAACTGATCTCCTCTTGACAACGACGCGGGTGGGTTGGCGTAAGTGGCTGTGGCGGCTCGGCTTGGGGCTGGGCGGGCTGTTGGCGTTCGGCATTCTCCTGCTGGTGGTGACGCCGCTGGGCCGCTACCTGCTGCGGGCCGGCTGGGAGGAGGCGCGAATCCTCGCCGCGCGCCGACCCA
>JAYQOZ010000329.1:0-2989 GCA_038145035.1 Gemmatimonadaceae bacterium
CGGTCGGGTTGACCATCGACCTCTACACCCCGATCTTCGCCGTCAGCCGGATGTCGGGCTGGACGGCCCACGTGCTGGAGCAGTACGCCAACAACCGGCTCATCCGGCCCCGGGCGGACTACACGGGCCCGGACTATCCCCAGCGCTGGGTGCCCCTCGAGCAGCGCTGACGCCGCACGGCCCGGTCCGGCCTTCGCCGTGCCCGGCTGCTAGGTCGGCCCGTCGGCGGCCGGTATAATTTCCTCTTCCCGCGCCCCCGATGGACCAGCACGACATCCGCAACTTTTCGATCAACGCCCACATCGACCACGGCAAGTCGACGCTGGCGGACCGTTTCCTCGAAACGACCGGCGCGCTCCAGGCCCGGGAGATGGAGGCGCAGGTCCTCGATGCCATGGACCTCGAGCGCGAGCGCGGCATCACCATCAAGGCGCATCCCGTCCGGCTGAACTACACCGCGAAGTCGGGCCGGCAGTACGTTCTCAACCTCATCGATACCCCTGGCCACGTGGACTTCGGGTACGAGGTGACCCGCTCGCTGGCCGCCTGCGAGGGCGCCCTGCTGCTTATCGACGCCTCCCAGGGCGTCGCGGCCCAGCCTCTGGCCAATGCCTATCTCGCGGTGGACAACAACCTCGAGATCATCCCGGTCATCAACAAGATCGACCTGCCGAGCGCTCAGCCCGACGAGTGCAAGCGCCAGCTGGAGGAGATCATCGGCCTCGACGGCGACGGCGCCATCCTGGCCAGCGCGAAGGACGGGACGGGCGTCGCCGAGATCCTCGAGGCCGTCGTGTCGCGGCTGCCCGCGCCCGGTGGCTCGCCGGACGCACCCCTCAAGGCGCTGATCTTCGACTCCTGGTTCGATCCCTATCGCGGCGTGGTCATCGTGGTGCGCGTCATCGACGGGGTGATGCGGCCGAAGATGAACGTCCGGCTGATGGCCACGAAGCAGGACTACGAGATCGACAACCTCGGGGTCTTCTCGCCGAAGGCCACGCCGGTGACTGAGCTGGGTGCCGGCGAAGTCGGCTTCGTCGTGGCCAACATCAAGGTCGTGGCCGACGCCAAGATCGGCGACACGGTCACCGAGACGGCGCGCCAGACGACCGAGCCGTTCCCGGGCTTCAAGGAACTGAAGCCGATGGTGTTCGCCGGGTTGTACCCGGTGGAAAGCCACCAGTACTCGGAGCTGCGCGAGGCCCTGGACAAGCTGCGGCTGAATGACGCGTCGTTCTTCTACGAGCCCGAGACGTCCACGGCGCTGGGTTTCGGCTTCCGCTGCGGGTTCCTCGGCCTCCTGCACATGGAGATCGTGCAGGAGCGGCTGGAGCGCGAGTTCAACATGGACCTGGTGACCACCGCACCGGGCGTGCTGTACCGCGTCACCACCACCGACGGCGAGATCCACGAGGTGGACAGCCCGGCCAAGCTGCCGGACGCCGGGCGCATCGCGAAGCTCGAGGAGCCGGTCATCGCGGCCACCATCCTCACGCCGTCCGAGTTCGTCGGGCCGATCATGCAGATCTGCCAGGACAAGCGCGGTGTCCAGAAGAAGCTCGAGTACCTGAAGTCGGACCGCGTGCTCATCACCTACGAGCTGCCGTTCAACGAGGTCGTGCTCGACTTCTACGACCGGCTGAAGACCATGTCGAAGGGGTACGCGTCGCTGGACTATCACGTCGTCGGCTACTGGGAGTCGCCGCTGGTCAAGATGGACGTGCTCGTCAACGGCGACCCGGTGGACGCGCTCTCGATCATCGTGCACAAGGACGCGGCCTACGAGCGCGGGAAGGCGCTCGTGTCGAAGATGCGCGAGCTGATTCCGCGCCAGATGTTCGAGGTGGCGATCCAGGCGGCCATCGGCAACCGCATCATCGCCCGGGAGTCCGTGAAGGCCCTCCGCAAGAACGTGCTCGCGAAGTGCTACGGCGGCGACATCTCGCGCAAGCGCAAGCTGCTCGAGAAGCAGAAGGAAGGCAAGCGGCGGATGAAGCGCGTGGGCAAGGTGGAGATTCCGCAGGACGCCTTCCTCGCGGTCCTGAAGGTGGGGACGGAGTGAGCGGGCGGGCGAAGGCCCCGGCGGCGGCGCCCGGGACCGTGGCCGAGCCACCGCCGTTCCGCAAGTCGACGGCCCGGGAGTACTTCGAGTCCATCGCGGTGGCGGTGGTGCTGGCCCTCTTCGTGCGGACGTTCGCGTTCCAGGCGTTCAAGATTCCGACCGGCTCGATGGAGCAGAACCTGCTGATCGGCGACCACCTGCTGGTGAACAAGTTCCTGTTCGGCCCGACGGCCACCGCCCTGGAGCGTGCCCTGCTGCCGATTCGGGAGGTGCAGCGCGGGGACGTGGTGGTCTTCAAGTATCCGGAAGAGCCGGAGCGCGACTTCATCAAGCGGGTCATCGGCCTGCCGGGCGAAACCCTGGAGCTGCGGGGACGCACGATGTACATCAACGGCCAGGCCCTGGACGAGCCGTACGTCCGGTACATCGAGCCCGGCGAGCTGGGCGCGCCGGTGGAGGACGGGTCCGACGGGGACATCCGGCGGGCGTATGGCCCGGTGACCGTGCCGGCCGGGCACTACTTCATGATGGGCGACAACCGCGACAACTCCCAGGACAGCCGGTACTGGGGTTTCCTGCCGCGGGACTACATGAAGGGCCGGGCGGCCTTCATCTACTGGTCTTACGAAGCTGAAAGCGCCGATTACCAGACGAGCGGTCTTGGCGACCAGGTGGGCGGCCTGGTGGACACCGCGACGCACTTTTTCACCAAGACGCGATGGTCACGGCTTTTGCACCAGATCCACTGATGGAGCCGCCATGCGCACGATCATCACCTTCATCGCCGTCATTGCCACGCTGAACGCCACCGCCCGGGTCGGGAGTGCCTACTGGGACCACTATCAGCTCCAGGACACCGTGCAGGGCATCGTCACCTTCGGGGGGGAGACGCCGACAGAGGCGCTCCTCCAGCAGGTCATCGACAAG
>JAYQOZ010000330.1:0-2965 GCA_038145035.1 Gemmatimonadaceae bacterium
CTCCGTGCGCCTCTCCTGCCACGACTGGTTCGGTGGCGGCATCACCGCCGACGACACCGCCATCTTTGCGGCGATGTTCCGCGACGCCGGTGCGGATCTCATTGATTGCTCGTCCGGACAGGTGACCCCGGAGGAGACGCCCGTCTACGGCCGACTCTACCAGACGCCATTCTCCGACCGCATCCGCAACGAGGTGGGCGTGGCGACGGTGGCGGTGGGCGCCATCTCCGAAGCCGACCACGTGAATTCGATCATCGCCGCCGGCCGTGCGGATCTCTGCGCCATCGCGCGCCCGCATCTCGCCGACCCCGCCTGGGCCCTGCACGAGGCTGCCAAGATCGGGGTGACGGATCAGCCCTGGCCGGTGCAGTATCTCCGCGGGAAGCTACAGTACGAGACCAACCTGCAACGCGCGGCCGCAGGGCCGCCCACGCGATGACCAAGAACACGGCGCGACCGCTCAAGGACTACCAGGCCCGGCACTTCCTCTGGGAGTGCACCGCCGACGGCCGCGTGGCCACCATCACGCTGAACCGGCCGGAGCGGCGCAATCCGCTCACCTTCGAGTCCTACGCCGAGCTGCGCGATCTCTTTCGCGCGCTCAAGGACGCCTCGGACGTGCGGACCATCGTGCTCACGGGCGCCGGCGGCAACTTCTGCTCCGGCGGTGACGTGTTCGAGATCATCGAGCCGCTCACGCAGATGGACGACGCGGGCCTTCTCCGGTTCACGCAGATGACCGGCGATCTGGTGAAGGCCATGCGAAAGTGCCCGCAGCCCTTGGTGGCGCCTGTGGAGGGCACCTGCCCGGGGGCGGGCGCGATCCTCGCGATGGCCTCCGACCTGCGGCTCGGGACGCCCAACGCCAAGACGGCCTTCCTGTTCGTGCGCGTGGGCCTCGCCGGCTGCGACATGGGCGCCTGCGGCATCCTGCCGCGCATCATCGGGCGCGGGCGCGCGGCGGAGCTGCTCTTCACCGGCCGCACGATGAGCGCCGACGAGGGCCACGCCTGGGGCTTCTGGAACCGCATCGTGCCGTCTGGTTCGCTGCACTCCGAGGCGACGACGCTGGCCCGCCTGCTCGCCGACGGTCCCATCGTCGCCCACGCGATGACCAAGCGGATGCTCGACGTCGAGTGGCACATGGGCATCGATGCGCTGATCGACGCCGAGGCGGTAGCGCAGGCGCAGGTGATGAAGACGCGGGACTTCCGTCGCGCCTTCGAGGCCTTCGCGGCCAAGCAGATCCCCGTGTTCGAGGGCAACTAGCGTGAGTCATTCCCCCGCGTCGTTGCGTCCCTCGCACGCGCACACCGCGTGGCCGTTCTTCGGCCCCGAGCACGCGGTGCTGGCCGAGAGTGTCACCGCGTTCGCCTCCAGCATCAGCGTCACGCACAGCGATGTGCGGTCTGAGGTTGATGCGCAGTGCCGCATGCTGGTGCTCGAGATGGGACACGCTGGCCTGCTGCGGGTGAGCGTGGCCCGGCCTGGCGAGGATGCCACCTCCCTCGACTCGCGCTCCATCTGCCTCACGCGCGAGCTCCTGGCCTGGCACGACGGGCTCGCCGACTTCGCCTTCGCGATGCAGGGGCTCGGCACCGGCGCCATCTCGCTGGCCGGCAGCGATGCCCTGCGCGCGCAGGTGCTACCCAAGGTCAGCGCGGGCGAGTGGATCGCCGCCTTCGCCCTATCCGAGACCGATGCCGGCTCCGACGTCGCGGCCATGCAATGTGCCGCGCGGCTGGAGGGCGATCACTACGTCCTCGACGGCGAGAAGACCTGGATCAGCAACGGCGGCATCGCCGATGTCTACACGGTGGTGGCCCGCACGGGTGAGGGTCCGGGCACCAAGGGCCTGACCGCCTTCGTGGTGATGGCCGACGATCCCGGCTTCTCCATCGCGGAGCGTATTGATGTCATCGCGCCGCACCCGCTGGCCACGCTGCACTTCGAGAACTGCCGCATCCCGGCATCGCGGCGGCTGGGCGCACCCGGCGAGGGCTTCAAGATCGCGATGCGCACGCTGGACATCTTCCGCACGTCCGTCGCCGCCGCGGGGCTCGGCTTCGCTCGCCGGGCGCTGGATGAGTCGATCGCCCATGCCAAGTCCCGCGCGATGTTCGGCGGCACGCTGGCCGACCTACAGCTCACGCAGGCAGCGCTGGGCGAGATGGCCACGATGGTGGAATCCTCTGCCCTGCTCACCTACCGCGCCGCCTGGCGCCGCGACGTGCAGCGGGAGTCTACCACCAAGGAAGCGGCGATGGCCAAGATGCAGGCCACCGAATCGGCCCAGCAGGTCATCGACCGCGCCGTACAGCTCTTCGGCGGGCGCGGCGTCACCCGCGGCGAGGTGGTGGAGCGGCTGTATCGCGAGATCCGTGCGCTGCGGATCTATGAAGGGGCCACTGAGGTGCAGAAGCTCGTCGTGGCCCGCGAACTGCTGAGGAACGGCTGATGGCGTTCACGACCACGCGCCAGCTGCGCTTCGGCGACTGCGATCCTTCCGGCATCGCGTACTTCCCCGCGTACTTCAACCATCTGGTCGGCGTGGTGGAGGAGTTCTTCGGCAGCGTCGGCGCGCCCTGGCCGGAGCTCTTTCACGGGCAGCGCATCGGCACGCCCACGGTGAAGCTCGACGTCACCTTTGGCGCCCCGGGCTTTCACGGCGACCAACTCGACTGGACCCTGCGCGTGATGCACGTTGGCAACTCCTCGCTCACGCTGTCGCACGTCATCCACCGCGGCACGACCGAGCTCTGGCGCGCCACGCAGGTGCTGGTGGCCACCTCGCTCGAGACGCATCGTTCACATCCCTGGCCCGACGCCGTGCGGGCCGCGCTTACCCGCCACGTGGATGAACCCCGTGCATAAGATCCTGCAGCCGGAGGGCTGGGCCGCGCCACGCGGCTATTCGAATGGCATCGCTGCCGAGGGCCGACTGGTGTTCGTGGCCGGGCAGATC
>JAYQOZ010000331.1:0-2952 GCA_038145035.1 Gemmatimonadaceae bacterium
TTTTGCGAGGCACCGCGCTCTCGGAGTGGATTGCCCCTCCCACCGGAACAGCTGCTCTCCCAAACCTGACCAATTGGATCGGGGCCACGACAGTGGCCGTCGCGTGCGCGGGTCTCAATCCAGAGCATCCGCAGCGGCACGGCCATGATGCTCGAGATCGTCCAGTCAATGACCGGCCGCCAGCCGTAGGCGCAGGAGCGGCCCCGCCACCGGCGTCCTCTTGCGCAATTGTACTTTGCTGTATAAAGTACTTGTCATTCCAGTCCAACCAGCACCCATCCGATGGCCGCTTCCGCCAGTCCTGACCCTGACCGCCCCCCCGCCCTGCACGACCGGGCCCTACAGGACCTCTCCTTCATCCGCCGCGCGATGGAGGGGGCATCGTCGTTTACGGACGTGCCCGGCTGGGGCCTGGTCTGGGTGGGGCTCATTGCCCTGCCCGCCGCCTTCGTCGCCGACCGTCAGCCCACGTCGGAACGCTGGCTTGCGGCCTGGCTCGCCGCCGCGGTGCTGGCCAGCCTCGTCGGCTTCGGCGCGATGCTGCGCAAGATGCGCCGCCGGGTGATCACGGACGGTGCCCAGCTCGTGAGCATCCCGGCGCGGCGCTTCCTGCTCAACTACCTGCCGGCCAGCATCGCGGGGGCGCTGCTCACGCTCGCGCTGGTGGATCCCTTCACGCCCGGCATCGCGCCGCAGCTCACCGAGCGGATCCTGCCCGGCCTCTGGCTCCTCCTCTATGGCGTCGGCATCACGACTGCCGGCGCGTTCTCGGTGCGGGCGGTCCCGTTGATGGGACTGCTCTTCCTGCTGCTCGGCATGCTGGCGCTGTTTGTCCCCGCGCTCGACGGGGACCTCGCAATGGCGCTCGGGTTCGGTGTGGTCCAGATGGCATTCGGCGTGGTAATCGCCAGGAGGCATGGTGGCTAAGCGGGACGGACATGCGGCGCGGCTGCGCCGCGAGGAGTCGTCGCGTGACGACACGGAGGGCCTGACGGCCGTGGACGGCGACGCCGCCGCGCCCCTGGCGCTCGACCGGCTCATCCACGAGCGCGTACGCCTCGCGATCGTGAGTGCGCTTGCGGTGCACGAGTCGCTGTCGTTCAACGAGCTGAAGACGATGCTCGAGACCTCGGACGGCAACGTCTCCGTGCACGCCCGCAAGCTCGAGGAGGCCGGATACGTGGCCTGCAGGAAGGGCTTCGATGGCCGAATCCCGCGCACGGAGTACCGACTCACGGCCGCCGGCCGGCGCGCGCTGGAGCGCTACCTCGCGCATATGGAAGCGCTCATACGGCGCGTGGGGGGCGAATGAGCACGCCGATCGGCCACGTGGCCATCATCATGGACGGCAACGGACGCTGGGCGGCCCGTCGCGGCCGGCCGCGCTGGATGGGACACGTAAAGGGTGCCCAGGTGGTGCGCGACGTGGTGGCGCACAGCGCACGCTGCGGCGTGCGGCAGCTCACGCTCTACGCCTTCTCCAGCGACAACTGGAAGCGGCCGGACGCCGAGGTACGCACGCTGTTCGAGCTCTTCGTCACCCAGTTGCATCGCCAGCTGGCCTCGCTGAAGCGCAACGGCATTCGCCTCTCCGTCATCGGCCGCCGCGACCGGCTCCCGCACGAGCTCGTCGCGGCCATCGAGTTGGGCGAGCGCGAGACCGCCGCCGGCCAGCGCATGCACCTGCGCGTGGCGATCGACTACTCCAGCCGCGCGGCCATGACCGAGGCGCTGGCCGTCGGGCCTCGCGCCCTGCCCGCGCCGCAGGCCGGCACGATCCTGCCGCCGGTGGACCTGTTGATTCGCACCGGCGGCGATCGCCGCCTCTCGGACTTCCTGCTCTGGGAATGTGCCTACGCCGAGCTCGCCTTCCTCGACGTCGCCTTCCCCGAACTCACCCGCAGCCACCTCGACGCCGCATTTGCCGACTTCGCCTCGCGCGAGCGGAGATTCGGCGGCATCCAACTCAAGGAGGGCGCGTGACGCCCCAGCTCGCCCGACTCGCGCTCGCCCTCTCCCTCGGCCTCGGCCTGCTCGCCGACGGCCTCCTCCGCGGCGGCGAATGGCGCGCCGGTTTCGCCCTGTGGATCCTCGCGGCACTCGCGGTGGCGTGGATCGTCACCGCGCGTGTGCAGGACGAGGCCGACCCCGGCGCCACGCGGGAACGCCGCCTGCTCTTCGGCGTGGCCGGCGCGCTGGCGCTCTCGCTCGTGCTGCGCGACGCCGAGACGCTGTATGCGGTGGATGGCTTCGCCTTCGTGGTCACGCTCTGGCTGATCGCCTGGCGCGCCCACGGGCGACCGCTCACGGCGCTCGAGCCGCGTGATGCCATCATCGGCGTCGCATCGGCGGCCGCTGCGGCGGTGGCCGGCGCGCCGACGCTCGCCGTGCGCGCCACGGCGCCGGGGGCCATCGACGATACGGACCGGCGCTCCCTGCGCGGCTTCGGCATCGGCGCGGTGATCGCGGCGCCGGTACTGCTGCTGGTCACGGGACTCCTGGCCTCGGCGGACCCGCTCTTCGCCGGCTTCCTGGAGAACGTGGGTGCCTTCCTCGAGGCACGCTTCTTCGACCACGTGCTCATGATCCTCCTGGCCACCTGGCTGAGCGCCGGCGCCCTGCGCGGCGCGGTGCTGCCGGTGGGCGTGGGACCGACAATGTTCCGCCGCGAGTTCCGGCTGCCCTTCGCCGCCTTCGCCCCGCTGCTCGGTGGCCTGGCGCTGCTGCTCAGCGCCTGGATCGGCCTGCAGGTGCGCACGCTCTTCGGCGGCGCGGAGTACGTGGCCGAGACCGCCGGCGTGACGGTGGCCGAGTATGCGCGGCAGGGCTTCTTCGAGCTGATCGTGATCTCGGGCATCGTGCTGGCCGCGCTGCTGGTGGCCGACGACGTGATCGATCGCGGCGCCGAGGCGGCGCGCAGCAACTTCCGGCGGCTCGGCACGGTGCTGATCC
>JAYQOZ010000332.1:0-2939 GCA_038145035.1 Gemmatimonadaceae bacterium
CCCGGGTCATCCTCGACGACGCGGGGCTCGACGTGGACGCCAGCATCGCGGACATCGACGGACGCTTCATCTCCGGGTTCGTGCGCGGCACCAAGCCGAGCGCCGCGTGAGCGGGCCCGGCGCCTTCCGGGTGTTGGTGCTCTGCACGGGCAACTCGGCGCGCAGCCAGATCGGCGAGGCACTGCTGGGCTCCCGCGGCGACTCGCGTGCGGCGGGGCGCGTGACGGCGGCAAGTGCCGGTTCGCGACCCGCCGCAGGGGTGAATCCGTTTGCGGAGGAGGAGCTGGCTCGCCATGGCATCGCGTGGCGGGGACGGCAGCCGAAGTCGATCGCCGACGTGGACGGGGAGCATTTCGACCTTGTCATCACGGTGTGCGACAACGCGCGCGAGGCCTGTCCGTTCTTCCCCGGTGCGACGGCGCAGGTGCACTGGGGGCTACCCGACCCCGCGGATGCAGCGGACCCGGCATCGGCGCGGCGCGCGTTCGCGGCGACCTTCGACGCATTGTCGGCACGCGTGGATGCGCTGCTGGCGCTACCGTTGGAGGCGATGGATGCCGGCACGCTGACGCGTGAGGCCCAGAGGGTCCACGACCGGCGCGCACAGCCTTCATTCGACTGATCCGCAGCGTCCTCCCCTCCCCACCGATCCGTGACCACAGCACCGCCGCCCGCGCCGTCCGACACGCAGGTGCTTCGACGACTCTCGACGCTCGACCGCTGGCTCCCGCTCTGGATATTCCTGGCGATGGCCCTCGGCGTGCTCCTCGGCCGCGCCTTTCCGGACCTCGGGGTGGCGCTGGACCGCGCCAAGGTGGCCGGCGTCTCCGCGCCGATCGCCATCGGGCTGCTCTGGATGATGTATCCGGTGCTGGCCAAGGTGAAATACGAGTCCATCGGCGCGCACGTGAGCGATCGCCGCGTGCTGGGCACCTCGCTGCTGCTCAACTGGGTGATCGGCCCGCTCCTGATGGCGGCCCTCGCATGGCTCTTGCTCGCCGACCTGCCGGCGTACCGCAACGGCCTCATCCTGATCGGGCTCGCGCGCTGCATCGCCATGGTCCTGGTGTGGAACACGCTGGCCTGCGGCTCCGCGGAGCTCGCCGCCGTCCTGGTGGCGCTGAACTCGCTGTTCCAGATCCTGACCTACAGCGTCTTCGGCTGGTTCTTCCTGACCGTGCTGCCGGGCTGGGTCGGCGCCGAGCAGACCGCCCTCGACATCTCGATCGGGGCCATCGGAAGGAGCGTGCTCATCTTCCTCGGCCTCCCGCTCCTGGCGGGCTATCTGACGCGTCGGGTGCTCGTGGCGCGACGCGGACGGGCCTGGTACGACGATGTCTTCGCGCCGCGCTTCGGCTCGACGGCGCTGGCCGGCCTGCTCTACACCATCGTCCTGATGTTCGCGATGCAGGGCAATCGGATCGTCGAGCTGCCCTGGGACGTGGCGCGGATCAGCCTGCCGCTGCTGCTGTACTTCGGCCTGATGTTCGGCGCCGCTTTCTGGCTCTCGAAGCGAATGGGCTTCTCGTACGAGACCTCCGCCTCGCTGAGCTTCACGGCGGCCGGCAACAACTTCGAGCTGGCCATCGCGGTGGCGGTTGCCACCTTCGGGCTCGGCTCCGGGGAGGCCCTCGCCGCGGTCGTGGGCCCGCTGATCGAGGTGCCGGCGCTGGTGGGGCTGGTCTACGTGGCCCTCTGGGCGCGCCGGCGCTACTTCACGCCGGCGGCCTAGCGGCCTCGCGGAGTCGCGGCACGCACGTCAGCTCGGCGCGCCGGGCAGCAGCGGCTCGAGATCCGGCGCCGAGGAGCCGTTCTCGGTGCAGAGCGCGAACTTGGTCTCCCCGGCACGGTACATCGCCACGCCCGCGTGCCGTCCCTGCTTGTCGAGGATGAAGAACCGCACGTTGAAGTTCGGCAGGCCGCGGTCGTTGAGCAGCCGACGCTCCACCGTGTTCCGCTGGATGCGGCGCAGCGCGTCCATCCCCGCGTCCTTCGGCGTCATGCCGCGGCGCAGGTTCTCGACGATGAGGTACGACGAGAGATTGTAGAGGTTCGCCTCGCCGCGGCCGGTGGATCCCGCCGCACCGACGTCATTATCCACGTACAGCCCAGCGCCGAGAATCGGTGAGTCACCGACGCGGCCGGGAATCTTCCAGGCGAGACCGCTGGTGGTGGTGACGCTGGCAAGATCGCCATTCGGCGTGATGCCGCTGCAGTTGATCGTGCCCCAGAAGGAGCCCTCGCGGATCAGGCCGTCGCGGACCATCGAGAGGCCAGCGGCGAGCTCGGGATCCCGCTCGTGGGCCGGCCGGTTATCGTCGCGGCGGCGGCGGGCGGCGCCGTTGGGGTCCAGCCAGTGCTCGGGATCCACGCGCCGGCGCCACTCCATCCAGAGACGACGACTGTCGGGCGTGTTGAGGTCGTCCTCAATGGCGAAGCCCAGCTGCCGCGCGAACTCGCGGGCATCATCGCCGACAATGAGGTGGTGATCGGTCAGCTCCATCACCGCCTTGGCCACGAGCGAGGGTGTCCGGATGCCCTCGATGCTCGCGAGGGCGCCGGCGCGGCGCTTGGGCCCGTGCATGCAGGAGGCGTCGAGCTGCACCGCACCCTCGGCATTGGGGAGCGCCCCGTAGCCGATGCCGTTCTCGGTGGGATCGAGCTCGGGGATGTTCACGCCGGCAATCAGGGCGTCGAGCACGTCCTCCCCAGACGTGATCCCGCGATAGGCGCGCTCCACGGCGTTCTCGGGGCCGCCGTTGCGGAACGCATAGCCCGAGTAATCGGCGATCACGACCGGCTTCACGGCGCGGCGGACCAGGACGCTCGGGGCGGCGTCGGCGGGCTGCGCGGCGGCACGAGCGGGGGCGGCGGCGGGGGCGGCGGCGGCGAGGCTCGAGCCGGCCGTTGTACGCAGGAAATCTCGACGAGTCGTCATG
>JAYQOZ010000333.1:0-2928 GCA_038145035.1 Gemmatimonadaceae bacterium
GGGCAGCACCGAGCTCTGCGCCGACGCCCACGCGCCGAGCCGGCTCCCGCGCGGCCGCTGTGCGAAATACGCCGCCGACTCCTCCGACGAGACGCGCGTGACCGTGCCCCGAATCCGGACCTGTCGTTCCAGTGTCCCCCAGAAGAAGCACAGCGCCGCCCGCGCATTCTCCGCAAGCTCGCTGCCCTTCAGCGAGCGATAATCGGTAAAGAACACGAACCCGCGCTCGTCGGCCTCCTTGAGCAGCACCATCCGCACATTCGGCGTGCCCTCGGCATCGGCGGTCGCCAGCGCCATCGCATTGGGCTCCTGCTGCGTGGCCTCCCGCGCCTCCGAAAACCAGCGCTGAAACTGCGCCAGCGGATCCGTCGACACATCGCCGACGTCGAGGCTGGCCTTGCGATACTCCTCGCGGAGATGACTGAGATCCATGGGAGTGGGCGGAGGGTGTAGCACGAAACCTATAGCGACGACGGACGACGGACGAAATACGAAGGCCCCGCTGCGCCCCGACGCGGGCGAGCCCGCACGACCTCACCTCCTCCGTCCTCCCCTCCAAGTGGAACCTTTGCGCCCAACCCGGATTCATTCCAAGTTCCCATGATGACCGACCAGGCACCCCCCGTGGCGGATGCCCACGCGGAGTTCAGCGCCCTCGCGCTGACCGCGATGGACGACGTGTATCGATTTGCCCGCTCGCTGACCCGCGACGAGGTGGACGCCGAGGACGTCGTGCAGGAGACCTATCTCCGCGCATTCCGGAGCTGGACGACCTTCCAGCCGGGAACGGACGTCCGGCGCTGGCTCTTCACGATCGCGCGCAACGTGTTCCTGCGGTCGAAGGAGCGGGGGCAGCGCGAGGTGACGCTGGACGACGATGGGGCCGAGGCCGTGGATGCGACGCAGGCGCGGGATACCTGGCTGCGGAAGGGGCTGGATTTCATGTTGGCGCGCGCCGACCTCGGGCCGGCCATCGAGGAGGCCCTCGCGGAGCTGCCGGAGACATTTCGCAGCGTCGTCGTATTGGTAGACCTGGAGGATCAGTCGTACGAGGATGCAGCGGCCGTGCTGGAGGTGCCCATCGGCACCGTCCGCTCCCGCCTCTTTCGTGGCCGAAAGCTGTTGCAGGAGAAGTTGCTGGCGCACGCAGAGGACGCAGGGTTCGTGCGGGCGCCCGGAACGACCGAGAGGGACACGCCATGAAGCCCGACCATTCCCCCGACATGCTCGACTGCGGCCGCGCCATGGCCCAGCTCTTCGACCTGCTGGACGGCGAATCCACGGCCGATACGGCGCAGAAGCTCCGCGAGCACATTAGCCTCTGCCCCGAGTGTTTCACGCACGCCGACTTCGAGCGGCGCTTCCTCGCGGCAGTGCAGGCGGCCAGGCGCAAGGACGGCTGCCCCGGTGCCCTGCGCGCCAAGGTGCTCGAGGCGCTGCAGGCCGAAGGTTTCGGCGGCGCGTCGTGACCGTCCCCGAGGGCACGGCCGCACACCGCGCGGAGGCCTCGCGCCGCGCCCCGCTCAGCTGCGCGGTGCTCACGGTGAGCGACTCGCGCACGGATGCCACGGACGAATCCGGACCGCTGGCGCGGCGCCTGCTGGAGGAGGCTGGCCATCGCATCGCCGTGCATGCGCTGCTGCGCAATGACGAGGCAGCCGTGCGGGCACTGGTGTCGGAATGGCTCGCGCGTGGCGACCTGCAGGCCATCATTGTGACCGGTGGCACCGGGCTGGGCTCCCGCGACCGCAGCATCGAGGCACTGCGCCCACTCTTCGAGAAGGAGATCCCGGGCTTCGGCGAGCTGTTTCGCCTGCTGAGCTACCAGGAGCAGATCGGGACCACGGCGATCCTCTCGCGCGCCGCCGCCGGCAGTGCACGAGGCGCCGTGATCGTCTCGCTGCCGGGGTCGCGCGCCGCCGTGGAACTGGCGCTGACCCGCATCCTCGTGCCCGAGCTGCCGCACCTGCTGCGCGAGATCGGTCGGTAGATTGCCGGGTCCTTCCCCGACCCCATCGACATCGACCGTGAAGATCTACTCCTGGAACGTGAACGGCCTTCGCGCCGTGCTGCGGAAGGGCGAATTCCAGCGCTTCATCGAGCGGCACCGGCCCGACATTCTCTGCCTGCAGGAGACCAAGGCCGAGCGCGGGCAGGTGGAGCTCGACCTCCCCGAGTACGAGGAATACTGGAATTCGGCGTCCACGAAAGGCTACTCGGGCACCGCCATCTTCTCGCGCACACAGCCGCTGTCGGTGCAGGTGGGATTCTCCAAGGCCATCGCGAAGCGCTTTGCGCTCACGGACAGCGAGGGACGCGACAGCGCCGACGAGGGCCGCGTCATCACGGCCGAATTCGAGAAGTTCTACGTGGTGTCGGTCTACACCCCGAACGCCAAGGACGACCTGAGTCGCCTGCCGCTGCGCGAGAAGGCCTGGGACCCGGCCTTTCTGGCCCACTGCAAGGCGCTCGAGAAGACGAAGCCGGTGATCTTCTGCGGCGACCTCAACGTGGCGCACACCGAGCTCGACCTGGCGAACCCCAAGCCCAACGTCGGCAACAAGGGATTCACCGATGAGGAGCGCGCCGGATTCCAGGCCTTCATCGACGCCGGCTTCGGGGACAGCTTCCGGCTCTTCACCCAGGGCAACGGGCACTACTCCTGGTGGAGCCTGCGCGCCAACTGCCGCGCCCGGAACATCGGCTGGAGAATCGACTACGTGCTGGTCTCGCAGGCGCTGGCCAAGGAGGTCAGCGCCGCCGAGATCCACCCCAATGTCATGGGTAGCGACCACTGCCCGGTGAGCATCACGCTTGGACCAGCCACGCGCCGGGCGCCCGCGAAGCAGCGGCCGGCGCGGAAGAGGTAGCCGGGGCTACTCGAGGGTCAGCGTCCACTCGATCGGGATGTTCGGATCGAGGGAGTCG
>JAYQOZ010000334.1:0-2877 GCA_038145035.1 Gemmatimonadaceae bacterium
ACTCGTTGGTGGCCGAGGTGAATACCAATCCCCCCTCGGTCTATGGTTTCGGGCATGAGCCGTACTACCGCAATGTGCTCAAGGTCCTCCACGGGGAGGCTGTCCCGGACACCGACGGCCGGATGGGACGAAAGTCCCTGGAACTGATCCTCGGGATCTACGAGTCCGCCAAGACGGGGCGGGAAGTGCCGCTGCCCCTCCGCCCGACCCTGTAAGCGCGCCGCCGTTCGTTGACTATCTCCCTACAGGGGGCGAACTTACAAGGCTCGCACGGTTTCCGTGCGAGCCCTTTTTTCAGACCCGAACTTTCGACGCCAATGGCCGTACCCTTGCTGGACCTCAAGGCGCAGCACGCCACGATTCGCGACGAGGTCGTGCAGGCCGTGATGCAGGTGGTGGACGCGCAGGCCTTTATCCTCGGCGACCCGGTTGCCAAGCTCGAGTGTGAGGTCGCCGGCCTCTCACGGACGAAGTACGCCGTCGGCTGTGCCAACGGCACCGACGCGCTGCTGATCGCGATGCGTGCGCTGGACATCGGGCGAGGCGACGAGATCGTGACCACCCCATTCACGTTCTTCGCGACCGCGGGCACCATCCACAACGTGGGCGCCACGCCGGTCTTCGTGGATATCGACCCCAGGACCTACAACATCCGCCCCGACGCGGCGGCCGCGGCGGTGACCCCCCGGACCAAGGCCGTGGTCCCGGTGGACCTGTTCGGCCAGGTGGCGCCCCTCGAGGAGCTGCGCCGCCTGCTGCCGACCATGCCGATCATCGAGGACGCGGCCCAGAGCATCGGCGCGCGCCGGCAGATTGACGGCGAGTGGCGGATGGCCGGCGAGGCGGCGACCATCGGCACCTTCTCGTTCTTCCCGTCCAAGAACCTCGGCGGCTACGGCGACGGCGGCATGATCGTCACGCAGGACGAGGCCCTGTTCAAGCGCCTGCAGCGCCTGCGCACGCACGGCTCGGTCACGACCTACTTCCACGAGGAAGTCGGCTACAACTCGCGCCTCGACGCCCTTCAGGCGGCGGTGCTCCTGGCCAAGCTGCCGCATCTCGCCGGTTGGAGCGCCAAGCGCCGCGCCAACGCCGAGTACTACAATGCGGCGTTCGCGGACCTCGCGGACGTCGTCACCCCGTTCATCGACCCGGCCAACGAGTCGATCTACAACCAGTACACCATCCGCGTGCCGCGCCGCGATGCCCTGAAGGAGCACCTCAAGGCCAAGGGCATCGGCCACTCCGTCTACTATCCGCTGCCGCTGCACCTCCAGCCCTGCTTTGCGTACCTCGGCTACAAGGGCGGGGAATGCCCCGAGGCGGAGAAGGCGGCGCAGGAGGTCGTCTCGTTGCCGGTGTTCCCGGAGCTCACGCGCGCGCAGCTGGACGAAGTCGTGGCCGCGGTGCGCAGCTTCTTCGGCAAGTAACCCTGAGACAGGACCTGCATGTCTGATCACAAGTCCGCACTGCTCCGGAAGATCGAGGGGCGCAGCGCCGTCACCGCCGTCATCGGCCTGGGTTACGTGGGCCTGCCGCTGGCGATGGAGCTCTGCGAGGCCGGCTTTCCGGTCGTCGGCTATGACGTCAGCGAGCGTGTCGCTGGGCTGTTGATGCGCGGCGAGTCCCACATCCAGGACGTGCCTGCGGCCCAGGTCGCGAAGCACGTGAAGGCCGGGACGTTCAAGGCCACGACGGACGCGGCCGCGCTACGGAGCGCGGACACGGTGTCCATCGCGGTGCCGACCCCGCTTGCCAAGACGCGCGACCCGGACATGTCGTACGTCCTCTCCGCCGCCGAGACCGTGGCGGCGCAGGCGCACCCGGGCATGCTGATCGTGCTCGAGAGCACCACCTATCCCGGCACCACGCGCGAACTCCTGCAGCCGCGGCTCGAGGAGCGGGGGCTCACCATCGGAGTGGACGTGTTCCTGGCCTTCAGCCCGGAACGCGTGGATCCCGGCAATCCCACCTTCCACACGAAGAACACGCCGAAGGTGGTGGGCGGCATCACGCCGGCCTGCAACGAGGTGGCGCGGGCGTTCTACTCCTCGACCATCGATACGGTGGTGCCGGTGTCGTCGCCGGAGGCGGCGGAGCTGGTGAAGCTGCTCGAGAACACCTTCCGCTCGGTGAACATCGGGCTGGTGAACGAGATGGCCATCGTCTGCGACCGGCTCGGCGTGGACATCTGGGAGGTCATCGAGGCAGCGGCGACGAAACCGTTTGGCTTCATGAAGTTCACGCCGGGCCCCGGCATCGGCGGCCACTGCATCCCGCTCGACCCGCATTATCTCGCGTGGAAGATGCGCGCGCTCAACTACAAGACGCGCTTCATCGACCTGGCCAGCGAGGTGAACTCGTCCATGCCGGACTTCGTGGTCGAGAAGATTGCGCGGGCGCTCAACGACGACCGCAAGGCCGTCAACGGCAGCCGCGTGCTGGTGCTCGGCATCGCGTACAAGCGTGACATCGACGATATGCGCGAGAGCCCGGCCCTCGACGTGATGCGCCTGCTGGAGGCGCGCGGCGCCAGTGTCGTCTACCACGACCCGCATGTCGCGACCTTCCGCGAGGATGGCCACGAGATGTCCAGCGTGGCACTCACGGCCAGCGAGCTTGAGGCCAGCGATGCCGTGGTGCTCATCACCGATCACAAGGGCGTGGACTATCAGTTCGTCGCGGACCACGCGCGCATCGTGGTGGACACCCGCCACGCCATGGCCGTCACGCGTGCCTCGAAGGCACGCGTGATCCAGTTGACCAGCAGCACGCCCATGGCGGCGTCGGAAGGGAGCGGGTTCGTGAAGGTGACTGTCATCGGGACGGGTTATGTCGGTCTGGTCGTGGGTGCCTGTCTCGCCGAGTCGGGCAACG
>JAYQOZ010000335.1:0-2861 GCA_038145035.1 Gemmatimonadaceae bacterium
CCCGGCCGGGCCCTTTCTCCCTTGGGGCGCGCGCGCCCGCTTCCGTGAGCTGATCCGTGACGATTCCGAACCGTGGGAGGTGCTGAGCGCCCTGCTCGGCCTGCTGGAGCTTGCCAAGCGCTCCGAGGTGCACCTCACCCAGCCCCGACCCTTTGCTGACGTGGAGATCCGCCGTGAACTCGCTGGCGAAGCTGCTTGAGGCCGCGCTCTTCGCGAGCCCGCGCCCCATTGCGACCGACGAGCTCGCCGCGCTGGACCAGGAGGCCTCCCCGGCCGCCCTGCAGAGCGCCCTCGATGAACTGCGCGAGCATTACGACGTGGACGGCCACGGCGTGGAGCTCGTGGAGGTCGGGGGCGGCTGGCAGATCCTGACCCGGCCCGAGTACACCGAGGCCATCGAGCGCGCGCAGATGGCGGCGCGGCCGCAGCGTCTCTCGCCGGCCGCGCTGGAGACGCTGGCGATCGTCGCCTACCGGCAGCCCATCGGGCGCGCGGAGATCTCGGAGATCCGCGGCGTCGATGTGGGGGCGGTGATCAAATCCCTGCACGAGCGGGGCCTGATCGACGTGGTCGGGCGCGCGGAGGGCCTGGGCCGACCGCTGCTCTACGGCACCACGCGACTCTTCCTCGAGCAGTTCGCGCTGCGCCACCTCGGGGAGCTGCCGCGGGTGGACGAGCTGGCGATTGCGCTGCGCAAGGATGGCATCGAACCGGTGCTGGCCGCGGACCTCCTGGCGGATACGGAGGGCGGCACGCCCGCTGCGGAAATCGCCGAGGCCCAGGCGGCAGCAACGCCGGCAGCCGAGGCGCCGGCTGCCGCGGAGGCGAGTCCGGGCGCGTGAGCGAGTCCGCGATGCGCATCCAGCGCGCCCTCGCGCGAGCAGGGATCGCGTCGCGGCGCAAGGCGGAGGAGTTGGTGGCGGCTGGTCGCGTCCGCATCAACGGCGAGGTCGCGCGCACCGGCCAGAGCGTGGACCCGGCGCGGGACGTCGTCACCGTCGACGGCCAGCGCGTCGCACAGCCCGCGGCATCGAAGAAGTGGCTGGTGCTGCACAAACCGGCCGGCGTGCTCACCACGCGCACGGACCCCGAAGGGCGCCGCACGGTATTCGATCTGGTGCCGCCGGAACCGGGACTCACCTACGTCGGTCGCCTCGACTATATGACCGAGGGCGTGCTCCTGCTCACCACGGACGGCGACGCGGCGCATCGGCTCACGCATCCCAGCTCGCAGGTGCCTCGGCGCTATGTCGCCACGGTGCGGGGCTCGGTGAAGGCCGCGGCGGCGGAGATCCGCGCCGGCATCGAGCTGGACGATGGTTTCGTGCAGCCGGAGCAGGTGGAGGTCACGCCCGGCGAGCAGCCGCGCAGCTGGGACCTCGCCCTCACCATCCGCGAGGGCCGCACCCGCGAGGTCCGTCGGCTCTGCGAGGCGGTCGGGCTCGAGGTGCTCCGCCTCGTGCGCACCAGTTTCGGACCCGTGACGCTCGGGGCCCTGGCGCCCGGGGCCGCGCGGTCCCTCACCTCGAAGGAGCGCACGCTGCTGGACGCGCTCGTCGCCTTGCCCCAGGGATCGCCCGAATGACGCACCGGATCACCGACGACATCCTCGCCCAGGTCTCGCAGCGCGTCGTGGGTCAGCAGGCGATGATCGAACGCCTGCTCATCGCGCTGCTCACCGGCGGCCACGTGTTGCTCGAGGGCGTGCCCGGCCTCGCCAAGACGCTTACCGTGCGTACGCTGGCCGAGACCGTACGCACGAGCTTCAGCCGTATCCAGTTCACGCCGGACCTCCTGCCCGCGGACGTCATCGGCACGCAGGTCTTCAACCAGCAGACGGCGACGTTCTCGGTGAAGCGCGGCCCGATCTTCGCCAACATCGTGCTCGCCGACGAGATCAACCGCGCCCCGGCCAAGGTGCAGGCGGCGCTGCTCGAGGCCATGCAGGAGAAGCAGGTCACCATCGGCGGCACCAGCTTTATCCTCGACGAGCCATTCCTCGTGCTCGCGACCCAGAACCCCATCGAGCAGGAGGGGACCTACCCGCTGCCCGAGGCGCAGGTGGACCGCTTCATGCTCAAGCTTCGCGTCGGCTATCCCACCCGCAACGAAGAGCGGGAGATCATGCGGCGCATGGCCGGCGGCGAGACCATCCCGGTCGCGGCGGTGGCCGAGCCCGCGCAGCTCCTCCAGGCGCGCCGCGACATCGCCGCGCTGCATCTCGATGATCGGCTGGTCGACTACATCGTCGCACTGGTGCATGCCACGCGCGAACCCACGCAGGCCGGGCTCGGACCGCTCGCCTCGCTGATCGAGTACGGGGCCAGCCCGCGCGCAACCATCGCCCTCGCCCAGGCGGCCCGTGCGCACGCGTACCTGCGCGGCCGCGACTTCGTGTCTCCCGATGACGTGAAGGCCATCGCCCCCGACGTGCTGCGCCACCGCGTGCTCCTCACGTTCGAGGCCGAGGCCGAGAACGTGAGCAGCGACGACGTCATCGCCCGCGTCCTCGAGCGCATTCCCGCCCCGTGAGCGTCGCCGCGGCCGCACGCGGCCGCTCGGCGGCCGTCCCGGCGGAGGTGCTCCGCCAGGTCCGGCGCATCGAACTGCGCACCCGTGGCCTGGTCAACTCGCGCTTCACGGGCGAGTACCACTCCGTGTTCAAGGGCATGGGCATGGAGTTCGCCGAGGTGCGCGAGTACCAGCCCGGCGACGAGGTCCGCACCATCGACTGGAACGTGAGTGCCCGCATGCGGCGCCTGTTCGTGAAGCGCTTCGTCGAGGAGCGCGAGCTGACGGTGCTGCTGCTGGGGGACTGCGCCGGCTCGAGTCGCGGCGGCTCGCTGGAACGGGACAAGCAG
>JAYQOZ010000336.1:0-2851 GCA_038145035.1 Gemmatimonadaceae bacterium
AACACCATCGTCGTGGGGAGCCTGGTCGCCTGGCTGCTGCTGCTTATCCCCGCCTTCCTCGGCTTCCGCGTGTTCGTGGTGCAGTATCGCGCGCACATCCACGCCAGGGTCCAGCAGTGGAAGATCGTGCAGCTGCTGAAGACCTCGAAGCTCTACCAGCTGTACGAGCTCTTCCGGCCGTGAAATACATCCGCTGGAAGGCCCTGCTCCCGTTGGGCGTCACGCTCGCGCTGATCGCGCTGCTCACGTTCCGGTTCAAGGACCGCGCGGTGGAGTGGGCGGTCGAGAGCGGCGGCAGCGCCGCGGTGGGCGCGCGGGTGGACCTCGGGTCGGCGAGCCTCTCGCTGGCCGAGGGCAACGTCACGCTGCGCGGACTCGACGTCACCAACCCGAACAGGCCGATGACGAACCTCGTCTCGGCGGACGAGCTGGTGCTCGACCTCGACCTGCTGCCGGCCCTCGAGCGCAAGGTGATCATCGACACCGTGGCGGCCCGCGGCATCCGCTTCGGCACGGCGCGGCTGACCTCCGGGGCCCTGCCGAGGGACCCGGACGCCGAGCCGGACGAGCCCAGCGAGGTGATGGAGAACTTCAAGCGGGGCATCAAGATCCCACCGCTGGAGCTGAGCACGCTCACGAAGTCGGTGAATGTCGCGGGCATCTCGGCGGACTCGCTTGCCACGCTGCGGGAGGCCCGCCACGCGCAGGCCTACGCCGACACGGCGCGGGACAGGCTGCTCGCCGACCTGCGCGCCGCCGACCCCCGCCCGGCCATCGACTCGGCCGAGGCCCTCGCGACGCGACTCGCGAGCGCGAACCTGCGCTCGCTCGGCATCGCCGGGGCGCGGCAGGCCGTGACCGACGTGCGGCGAACCCTGCGGAACCTCGAGCAGATCGACGACCGGCTCCGCGCGTTTGAGGCGGAGACCAAGGGCAACGCGGCCGGACTGCAGGCGCGGCTCGACGCCGTCTCGGCGGCCCGTACGCAGGACTACGCCTACGCGCGGTCGCTGCTGCAGCTGCCCACCTTCGAGGTCCCCGCCATCGGCCCGCAGCTGTTCAGCGACCTCATCGCCGAGCAGCTCGGGGACGTGATGTACTGGATCGCGAGGGCCGAGCAGTACCTGCCGCCGGGTCTCGAGCGACAGTTCAAGCCGGGCCCCAGGCGCGTGCGCGCGTCCGGCACCGACGTGATCTTCCCGAAAGCCACGGTCTACCCGACCTTCCTGATGCGTCTCGCCGAGCTCTCGGTGACGGTGGGCGGCAGCGGCGCCGCAGCGGGAGACTATGATGCGCGCATCGTCGGGCTGACGTCCGAGCCCGCCGTGTTCGGGGCGCCGACCACGTTCCGCGTGACGCGCGCCGGCGGGCGGCAGGGCCCCAGCGACGCCGCCATCGTCGGCATGCTCGACCATCGCCGCCAACCCGTGCGCGATACGTTGGCTGCACGCTTCAGCGGCATCACGCTCCCGAACTTCCCGCTGGCGGGCCTCGGCGGCGCCGTGCACCTCAACACCGGGAGCAGCGCCCTCACGCTGCACCGCAGCGGGGAGGCGCTGGACGGCAGCTGGCTCTGGCGCTCGCCAAAGGTCTCCTGGGTCCGCGATTCCACGCGTCCCGCCCCCGCCGACGCGAAGCTGCGCCTGGTGGAGGACGCGCTCTGGCGTGCGATGGGGCGCATCGACTCGGTGGAGATCGAGGCGCGCATCGGCGGGACGCTGGAGCGGCCGACGCTGGCCGTGCGCACCAACATCGCCAACGCCGTGGGCAATGCGCTCCGCGACCAGCTCGGCGAGGAAGTGCGCCAGGCCGAGCGGCAGGTGCGCCAGCGGGTGGACCAGCTCGTCGACGGCCAGGTCGCCGAGGCGCGCGCCGCGGCGGATCAGGCGCGCACGCAGGTCACCGCGCGCATCGCCGAGGAGCGGCAGCGGCTCGAGATGCAGAAGCAGGCACTGGAAGCCCGGCTCCGCGAGTTGACGCGGATTCCGGGCATCGGCTAGGCAACCGGAGGTTACGGATGGGCATCGGACGCTCTCTCCTCCTGGCCGCGGCCAAGAGTGACACGCTGAACCACATCGCCACGCGTTCGTCCGTGGTGCGCCGCGCCACGCGCGCCTTCATGCCCGGCGAGCGGATGGAGGATGGCCTCGTGGCCGGCGAGGCCATCGCGCGGAGCGGTCGCGACATCCTCTACACGCGGCTGGGTGAGGCGCTGACGCGGGCCGAGGATGCGATCCCGGTCCGGGACCACTACCTCGAGCTGTTTGATGCCATCGCCGCGCGGACGCTGCCGGCGCAGGTGAGCGTCAAGCCGACGCAGCTGGCGCTCGACCAGTCCATGGATCTCTGCGTGGAGCACTGCCTGACGCTGGCGCGCAAGGCCGAGGCCACAGGCTCGGCGCTGTGGCTCGACATGGAGGACCATACCTACGTGGACCGCACGATCGCGCTCTATCGGGAGCTGCGGGCCGTGCACGCGCGAGCGGGCCTCGCGATGCAGGCGTATCTGTTCCGCACCATGGACGACCTTGAGGCGCTGCTGCCCATCCAGCCGACGATCCGGCTGGTGAAGGGTGCCTACGCCGAGCCGGCCAGCGTCGCATATCCCAGGAAGGCCGACACGGACGCGGCCTACGAGCGTCTCGCCGTGCGGATGCTGGAGGCCGCGCGCAGCGGCGGCTGCACGCCGATCCTCGGCACGCACGACATCCCGCTGCTCCGCCGTATCCTGGCGCAGGCCCGCAATCTGGGCGTCGCGCAGGGCAGGTACGAGGTGCACACGCTCTACGGCATCCGCGAGCGCGAGCAGTTGCAGCTCCGCGGGGAGGGGGAGGCGGTCGC
Source organism: Gemmatimonadaceae bacterium (assembly GCA_038145035.1). Classification (GTDB taxonomy): domain Bacteria; phylum Gemmatimonadota; class Gemmatimonadetes; order Gemmatimonadales; family Gemmatimonadaceae; genus Pseudogemmatithrix. The sequence continues at coordinate 2,842 of JAYQOZ010000336.1, forward strand.
GACCCTCGTG
>JAYQOZ010000337.1:0-2846 GCA_038145035.1 Gemmatimonadaceae bacterium
CGCCGCGAGCGCCCGCACGCTCGGCTCGGCGTCGAGCAGCAGCTTCACCAACCCGCTCGCGGCCTCCGGCCCCGGATGCCGCGCCAGGGCCTTGGTCACGGCGCGTCGTACCTCCGCCGAGGGGTGATCCACGTGCGCCGTCGATGCGGCAATCGCCGCCGGATCGTCCAATGACGCCGCCAGCTCAATCCACGCCGACAGCTCGGTCAGGCCGCCGCCCTGCGCAATGCGCTGGGTCAGCGCCTCGCCCGCCTTCCCGCCCGTCTGACGCAGGATGCCGGTCACGTACAGACGCACCACCTTCGACAGCGTGAAGATGCCGTCGACCACCCGACCCAACATGGCCGTGTCAGCGACCCGCGGCAGCGCCGACGCCGCCGCCACCTGCACCGCGGGATGTTCGTCGCGCAGCAACTCCGCCACCTGCGTCTGGTCCCGAGCGGTGCCGACGATCGAGAGCGCACGCGCCGCCTCGTGGCGGCGCCACCAGAAGCGCGAGCGCCATTGCCCGAGCGCGCGTGCCATCCACGGCTCATCGCGCAACGCGATGGCGAGCTCGTCCCGCTGGCTGCTGGTGATGGTCTGCAGTGCCAGCAGGGCGAGGTAGCCCACCGCCGTCCCGGTCGGCAGATGCCCGAGTGCGCGCACCAGCGGCTCGGGATGCGCCCCGGCCACGATCCAGTTGCGCAGCGGTGCGGCGAGTTCCGCCTGGCCCGCCTGATAGGCGGCCCGGCGCTGCCTGTCGTAGCGTCGGCGCACGAGCAGGAACACGAACAGCAGCAGCAGGAACAGGGCCTGCACCGCCGCCATCACGCCAAAGACGACCGCGGCGTTCACGGCCCCATGGCCCCGGCGCGCCAGCTCACCACCTTCGCCAAGAGCACCCGAAGGCTGACGGGCTTGACCAGGTAGTCGAGCGCGCCTGCGCGGATGGCCCGTAGCTGGTCCACCTCGCTCCCATGCGACGAGACGAACGCCACCTTGAACGCGCCGGGCCGCTCCACGCGGACGCGCTCGTAGAGCGAGAAGCCATCGAGGCCCGGCAGGTCCACATCGAGCAGCACGATCGGGGAGCGCCCCTGGACCCGCATCCCGCGCAGCCCCTCGAGGGCGGTCGGCCCGTCGGCGAACCGTGTCCAGGTCAGGCCCCGGGCCGAGAGCGCAAACGTCATCAGGTCGGCGAGGGAGTCGTCGTCGTCCACGACCACGACGTCCGGTGCGATGCCGGCGTCGGTCACGTCCCAGACGTGCACCCCGAGCTTGCGCTCACGTGCCAGCTGCCAGGCCTCGTCCGCCATGCGGGAGAGATTCGCCACCGAGGGCTCCGCGCCAGCCGGCAGCTCCGCGAGGCCGGCACACCAGGGCACCGCGTCACCGAGGGAGGCCTCGGCGAAGACCTCCAGCCGAGCCTGCGCATCGGGGGCCGCCATCGGCAACAGCGCGAGCACCGCCACGTCGTCGCGAAAACCGAGGCGCGTGGACTCGCTGCCCAGCGCCGCCGTGAGCAGGCGCAGCTCGCGATGCCACGCGGCGGTGGCCGTGGTGCCATCCACGGGCGCGAGCGGCCGCAGCAGCGCCAGCGTCACCGGTTCGGCGCGCGCCGCGCGAGCGGTCAGCGCCGCTCCCAGGACCTGCTGCGCCCGCTCCGGCAGGAGCAGCCCCACCACCGGATGCACGCCGCGGCTCACGAGCCGCTGTCGATGCGACTCCAGCTGGTGCTCGATGCGGCGCATCAGTTCATCCGGGGATACCGGCTTGGACTGGAAGTCGTCCGCGCCCGCCGTGAAGGCTGCGGTCCGAGTCTCCACGTCGGTGGACGCCGAAATCATCACGATCGGCAGTTCCCGGTATCGATCGTCGCCGCGCAGGGTACGCGTGACCGCGAAACCATCGGCACCCGGCAGGTTGATGTCGAGCAGCAGGATCGACGGCCGCACCGTATCGAGCACCCCACGCAGGTCCGACGCGTCCCCGCGCGCCTCGACGAACATGCCCTGACGCTCCGCAATGGCGCGCAGCAGCGACGCCATCTGCTCGTCGTCTTCGATGATCAGGATCGTGCAGCCGACCAGCGGCGACGCCGTCGCCCATGTCTCGAGCAGGCTCAGCGCGTCGCGTGGATCCGACGAGGCATCCAGCACCGAGAGGTTGCCCCGTGGTGACGGGGCGGGCTCCTCGCCTTCGCGCAGCACGATCCAGGGCACGTCCGGCGGAACGTCCAGCTCGGCCGACGCCGAGGAGATCACGGCTAGCTCGTGCCCCCGGCCCGGGAGTCCGTCGGCATCGCGTCCGGCCGCGGCCTGCACACGGTAGCCGCGATGCAGTGCCTCCGCCGTCAGTCGCGTCTCGAGCGGGTCCGGCAGCCCCACCAGCAACACCGTGCCCCGCGACTCGGGTCCGGCCGGCAGCGCCGTCGCGTCAGGCGCGCGCAGCGACTCGCGTAGCGAGGCAATGAAGCGCCGCACGATGGCGGCGCGGGCGCGCGCAGCGCCGGGGGTTGCTCGTAAATGACGCCCCCCAGGTGGGGGGGGGGGCGCCCGCGATCAAGGTCGGGGGTTGAGGTCCAGCGCACCGCCAGCGGTTCCAGCGCCGCCGCCAGCCGACCGGTCTCGTGAAAGCCGTAGCTGCCCGCGGTGCCGCGCACGCGATGCAGCTCGCGACGCAGGGCCTGCACGACCTCCGGCGCCTCGGGCGCCCGCTCCAGCTGCGCCGCCAGGTCCTCAAAGGCCTTGATCGTCGTCCCGCTCGACTCCAGGTAGCTCGCGCGAAGCTTCGCCAGGGCGTCTGCGGTGTCTCCGGGTGCCGGCATGGGACGGGGAAAGAAGGGGGGGCGGCGCGGAAGGACC
>JAYQOZ010000338.1:0-805 GCA_038145035.1 Gemmatimonadaceae bacterium
GTATTCGATCTCACCGGGGATCCCGAGCTTGACCGGCGTCCCCCCCGCCGTCACGATCACCGCCGGCGCGCGGTACACATCGCCATTCTCCACCGTGACGTCGAACTGCCCATCGGCGGACTTCCGGATGCTCTCCACGGGCGTGGAAGTCTGGATGTTCGCGCCGAACTTGTTGGCGTGCGCCTCGAACTTCTGCGCCAGCTCATGGCCGAGCACGTGCTCGAAGCCGATGTAGTCCTCGATCACCTCGGTGTTGAGCAGCTCGCCACCGGGGAAGCCGCGCTCGAGCACGACGCCCTTCAGCATCGACCGCCCCGCGTACATCCCTGCGCACATGCCGGCCGGGCCGGCCCCGATGATGACCACTTCGAAATCGTGCGTTGCCACCTAGTCGCTCCGGGGGTTGCGAAACCGCGAAATCTAGACGACGGCGCGAGTCGATTCCACGCCTTCCGGTACGTCTGGGTAATCAGGGCCGGGGGGGCCGAGTTCCAGGACCGACAGGGCGCCGTGACAGTGCGAGACCGTGCCCACGAGGACCTCGGCCGCCCGACCCGCCCCGGCGCGCGCCACGAGTGCATCGGCCGCCAGCACCTCACGCACGCCGAACATCCCGACGCCGAAGGCGCGGTGCACGCAGTGCAGCAGCGCCGGTCCGTCGAGGCGGCGACCGCGCAATCGCTCGGTCTCGATGAAGGCACGCAGCGTCGGGGGGAGGCTCCAGGCACGCGCCCCGCGGGTGTGCGGACAGCGGCGCGGCTCGACGCAGTTGATCGGGCACTCCCAGGTGGCGAAGCTCACGTAG
>JAYQOZ010000338.1:815-2846 GCA_038145035.1 Gemmatimonadaceae bacterium
CACGTAGTGCGTGCCATCGCCGCCGCTGCGCTGCCAGGGGACGTCCACGGCCGCGTCGAGGGGCGCGAAGCGCATGGGCCTGCCCGGCCATCGGGCGCGGGCCCGTGCCATCACCCACTGCGCCATCAGGTGCGGCATCAGCGGCGAGGGCACGATGGTGTCCTCGAGCGCCGACGGGGCGCCGCGCGTCGCCGCAGCGCCAAGATACTCGGCGAAGTAGCGCTCCCAGGGCCGAGTGATCAGCGTGACACCATCCGGCTCGGCCGCGACCCGGCAGCCCGGATCGCGGTCCACGACCAGCAACCGTTCCCAGCCCAGGGCGCCGGCTGCGCGTGCCCGACGGAGTTGGCGGACGTAGTAGCTGCCGTAGCAGCCGCCGCCGACGACGATGATGTCGCCGTAGCGCTGGCTCTCGCGATCAGGGCCGGACACGACGGCCGCCGTCCACGAACAGCGTCTCGCCGGTGATGAACGTGGCCTCGGCGAGATAGCGCACGGCCTGCGCGACATCCGTCGGCGCGCCGATCCGCCTGAGCGGCGTATCGTCGGCAAAGGCCTCCACGTCGGCCTGCGGCATACCCTTCGGCGCGAGGACGAAGCCGGGCGCCACGGCCGTGACACGAATGTCCGGCGCGAGCGCGGCGGCGAGATGCCGCGTGAGCGCAATGACGCCGGCCTTCGCGATTCCGTGCACGCTGTAGCCGGGCCAGGGCTCCTCGGCCATGTGGTCGGCGATGTTGACGATGGCGCTTCCCGCCGGCATCAGCCGGGCGGCAGCCTGGGCGAGGAGGAAGGGGGCGCGCAGGTTCAGCGCCATCACCGCGTCGAATGCGTCGGCGGTGACGTGGCCGAGGCGCGTGCGCTCCATGCCCGCGGCGGAGTTCACCAGCAGGTCGAGCCGACCGAAGTGCGCGTGCGTGTCGGCAACCAGCCGCTCGCAGGCTTCCGCGTCGCTGAGGGCGGCCCGGAAGGCCCGCGCCGCGCCGCCCGCGGCGCCGACGGCGTCCACCACCTCGGCCGCGCCGGCTGCGGATCCGTGATAATGCACCGCCAGCGCGTAGCCGTGCCCGGCCAGTTCCTCGGCGATGGCACGTCCGACACGCTGCCCCGCCCCGGTCACCAGCGCGACGCGACGCTCGGTCACGCCACGCTCCGCCGCTGGGCAACCAGCGTCCGCTGCGCCTCCAGCCAGGCGTAGGGCACCTGCATCGCACCGAGGACGCGGCCGCCCTGCCGGGCGCCGTGCCAATCGGACCCGCCGCTCATGACCAGACCGAAGTGCGTGGCGAGCGCATGCAGCCGCTGCTCATCGTCCTTCGAATGGCTGGGATGGCGCACCTCGATGCCGTCGAGCCCCACCGCGACCAGGGCTTCGATCATCTCGCGGCGCCCACCCGAGCCGGGATGCGCAATGACGGCGATGCCACCAGCGCGATGCACCATCGCAATGCCGTCGGCCACGTCGAGACGTTCCTTGTCCACGTAGGCGGGACGCCCGAGCGCGAGCCAGCGATCGAAGGCCTCGCGGGCGTCGCGCACGAACCCGCCGGCAATCATCGCGCGGGCCACGTGCGGCCGACCGATGGCGCCGCCATCCGCGGCGGCGAGTACGGCCTCCAGGGTCACCGCCACGCCGGCCGCGTTCAACCGCTCGACGATGTCCTCGGCGCGCCGCCGGCGATGGCCGCGAAAGACTTCCAGCTCCCCCTGGAGGACGTCGACGTCGCGGATGTGCAGGCCGAGCAGGTGCACCTCGTCCTCGCCCTGGTGCACGCTGAGCTCCACGCCGCATACGAGCTCGAGGCCGAGGCTGTCCGCGGCCGTCTGGGCCTCGTCGATCCCGGCAAGGGTATCGTGGTCGGTCAGGGCGACGGCGCGCAGGCCGGCCGCGTGGGCGGCCGCCATGGCCGCCGCCGGGGGCAGCGCACCGTCCGACGCAGTCGAATGCGCGTGGAGGTCGACGAAGGGGTCACCGGCCCGTGGGGCGGGGGCCCCCCGCACGCGGGGGAACCCGCCACGGGCGAACGCAGG
>JAYQOZ010000339.1:0-2843 GCA_038145035.1 Gemmatimonadaceae bacterium
CCCCGGGCCCCCAGGAAACGGCCCCGCGCAACCAGGCGGCCGGCCGCCTGAGCTTCACGACCGAGACCGCCGGGGCGATCGCGGACGCCGAGGTGATCTTCATTGCCGTCGGCACGCCGCCGGACGAGGACGGCTCCGCCGACCTCAAGCACGTGCTGGCGGTGGCCGACCAGATCGGCAGGCACGCGGCGCGCGAGGTCGTGGTGGTGACCAAGTCCACCGTGCCCGTCGGCACGGCGGAGAAGGTGGCGTCCGCCATCCGACCGCACGCGAAGGTGGCCTTCCACATGTGCTCGAACCCCGAGTTCCTGAAGGAAGGGGCGGCGGTGGACGACTTCATGAAGCCGGACCGCGTGGTGATCGGCGTCGACTCCGATTTTTCGCGTGAGCGGATGGGCGAGCTCTATGCGCCGTTCGTGCGCACCGGCAAGCCGATCATCTTCATGGACATCCCGTCCGCGGAGATGACCAAGTACGCGGCCAACGCGATGCTGGCGACGCGCATCTCCTTCATGAACGAGATCGCCAACCTCTGCGAGCGGGTCGGCGCGGACGTGGACCTCGTGCGCAAGGGGATCGGTTCGGACAGCCGCATCGGCCCCGCGTTCCTCTTTCCGGGACCCGGCTACGGCGGCTCCTGCTTCCCGAAGGACGTGAAGGCGCTGGTGCGTACGTCGGAGGAGCAGGGGGCGCCGATGGCCGTGCTCCGCGCCGTCGAGGAGGCGAACGAGCGGCAGAAGCACCGGCTCTTCGCCAAGGTGCAGGATGCGCTGGGCGACCTGAAGGGCAAGCGGATCGCACTCTGGGGCCTGGCCTTCAAGGCAAACACGGACGACATGCGCGAATCGCCGGCGCTGGTGCTCATCGAGGAGCTGCTGGCGGCGGGCGCGACGGTCGTGGCGCACGACCCGGCCGCCATGCACGAGACCGCACGCCGCATCGGGAACACCATCGAGTACGCGAAGAGCAGCCGCGAGGCGGCGGCCGGCGCGGATGCGCTGGTGATCGTCACCGACTGGAACGAGTACCGAGTCCCCGACTTTGCAAGGATCAAGGGGGAACTGCGCCAGCCGGTGATCATCGACGGTCGCAACCTGTACGACGCGGCGAAGATGCGCGGCCTCGGCTTCACGTATCGATCCATCGGGCGGGGGCGCGAGTGAGGGTCCTGATCACGGGTGCCGCGGGCTTCCTGGGCTCGCACCTCTGTGACCGATTCCTCCGGGACGGCCACGAGGTGGTGGGGCTCGACAACTTCCTGACCGGCCACCCGGACAACATCGCGCACCTGATCGGCCACGAGCGCTTCTCGTTCATCCGGCACAACATCTCGGAGTACACGTACCTCGCGGGCGACCTCGACGGCGTGCTGCACTTCGCCTCGCCGGCCAGCCCGGTGGATTATCTCGAGATGCCGATCCAGACGCTCAAGGTCGGCTCGCTGGGCACGCATAACGCCCTCGGCATCGCCCTGGCGAAGGGCGCGCGCTTCCTGCTGGCCTCCACCAGCGAGGTGTACGGCGATCCCCTGATCCACCCGCAGCCCGAGACGTACTGGGGCAACGTGAATCCGGTGGGACCGCGCGGCTGCTACGACGAGGCCAAGCGCTTCGCCGAGGCCATGACCATGGCCTATCACCGCGCGCAGGGCGTGGAGACGCGCATCGTGCGCATCTTCAACACCTACGGTCCGCGGATGCGGCCGCACGACGGGCGCGTGGTGTCGAACTTCATCGTCCAGGCACTGGCCGGCGAACCGCTCACGCTCTACGGCGACGGGTCGCAGACCCGCTCGTTCTGCTTCGTCGAGGACGAGGTCGAGGGCATCTACCGCCTCTTCCAGTCCGCGGAGCGGATGCCGGTCAATATCGGCAATCCCAACGAATTCACGGTGCGGCAGCTGGCCGAACTTGTCATCGAGCTGACGGGTAGCAGGTCCAGCATCACCTCCCTGCCACTGCCGACCGACGACCCCAAGGTGCGCCAGCCCGACATCACCAAGGCCCGCGCGTTGCTCGGCTGGGAGCCGACCATCCAGCTGCGCGAGGGTCTTGCGCGCACCATCGAATACTTCCGCGACATCTCCGGGTCGTCGCGGATGCAGCCTCCGACCTGACCACCGCCGTGCTCCGTACGCTGACCGTCCTCGCCCTTCTCGCCCTCTCGGCCTGTTCCCAGTCGCTGAACGTCCGTCGCTACTCCACGTCCGGCGCCCTGTACGAGGCCGGGATGACGCGATACCAGGACGAAGACTGGGTGAATGCCATCACGGCCTTCGAGAAGCTCACCTTCGACCTGCCCACCCGGGACACGTTGCTGTCGCGGGCGCAGTGGTATCTGGGACACGCGCGGCGCGAGAACAACGAACGCATCCTGGCCGCGCAGAGCTTCATGCGGCTGGCGGAGCTCTTTCCGGACGACACGCTGGCGGACGATGCCATCTACTGGTCGGGACGCTCGTACCGCGAGCTCTGGCGGAAGCCGCAGCTCGACCCGCAGTACGGCATCCTGTCACAGGCCCAGTTCCGGCTGTTGCTCGGCATCTTCCCGGACTCGCCCTTCGCCGACTCCGCGCAGGCCGAGCTGCGCGACCTCGAGGAGTGGTTCGCGACCAAGGACTACGACTCGGGGATGTTCTACGTCCGCCGGAAGGCCTACGACTCCGCCATCATCTACTTCCAGGACGTGGTGACGAACTGGCCCAACACCGACCGGGCCCGGCAGTCCATGCTGCAGCTGGTGCGCATCTACCGGCTCCCGAACATCAACTACACGGAGGATGCGGAGGAAGTCTGCGCCGCGCTCCGTGGGGGCTTTCCTCCGAGCGCGAGGTGCTCGAGGGC
>JAYQOZ010000340.1:0-1174 GCA_038145035.1 Gemmatimonadaceae bacterium
GTAGCGAGGTTGCGGAGCAGCGCGAGGCGCTGTTCGGAAGTGCGGCGCAGGCGGCGCCCGGCCTTACGGTGACGCATCGGGGACTACTCCTCTTCTTCGTCGTCAGGCGCGGCGGCGGCGGCACGGCTCGGCGGCGTGCCCATATCGGTCACGCGCACTCCGTCCGGCGACTCCTCGAACCGCATCCCGAAATTGAGTCCTTCCTTCTCGAGGAGGTCGGCAATCTCCTGGAGGGACTTCTTGCCGAAATTCTTGACCTGCAGGATCTGCGCCTCGGTCTGCCGGACGAGATCGCCGAGCGAGCGGATGCTCGAGTTCTTCAGCGAGTTCACCGAGCGGACCGACAGATGGAGATCGTCGATCGGGGTCCGGAGCAGCTCCGCCAGCTGGGCGGCGTCCGAGCTCCCCTCCGCCCCCGGCACGGCCACGGCCGCGGCCGCGTGCGTCCCAAAGGAGGCGAAGTACTGGAAGTGCGTCTGCGCCAGCGCGGCGGCGTAGCTGACCGCCTGCTCCGGCGAGATGGTGCCGTTGGTCTCGACCGTAAGCGAGAGCCGGTCGTAGTCCGTGCGCTGACCGACGCGGGTCTCCGCCACGGCGAAGTTCGCGCGCTTGACCGGCGAGTAGATCGCGTCGATGCGGACCAGGTCCACCGGCAGCGAGCGATCGAACGGATGCTGCTCGGCCTCCACGTAGCCGCGGCCCTTGTTGACGTAGAGCTCGACGGAGAGCTCGCGGTCGTCCTGCAGGGTGAGGATGTGGTGCGCCGGGTTCACGACCGTCGCCCCGCCCGGCAGGTCCAGCGCACCGGCGGTGATGGCGCCCGCCTTGGTGACGCGGGCGCGGAGGATCGCGTCCTCCACGTCCTCATCCAGCGCGAGGACCAGGGTCTTCAGGTTGGCGATGATCTGGTGGACGTCCTCAACGACGCCCGGGATGGTCTGGTGCTCATGGAGCACGCCGTCGATCCGGAAGCCCCACACGGCGGCGCCGCGGAGGCTCGAGAGGAGCATCCGGCGCATGGAGTTGCCGAGCGTGTGGCCAAAGCCGCGCTCGAGGGGCTGCAGGCGGAACTCCGCGATGTTGGCATTGTCGTCGCGCTTCGTCATCTCGACGAGCTGCGGCCGGACGATCTGGCCAGCCGGCGGGCCACGGCCTTCCTCGCCCGCAACTGGTT
>JAYQOZ010000340.1:1184-2811 GCA_038145035.1 Gemmatimonadaceae bacterium
ATCGGAAAGGATCCTTGGGAGAGAAGACATCACGATGGCTTCACGCGCCACCGACGCCGTGCCCCGCCCCTGACGCGCGGCACGCTCGTAAGACTGTCAGGGAGTCTCTTGCTGCGAGACGGAGGACGCTGGGGGAAGGGCGGACGCGAACGGCAGGCGCCGTCGTCCTTCTTCCCTCGTCCTTCGTCGGGTCGGTTACTTCGAGTACAGCTCCACGACCAGCTGCTCCTGCGCCGCGATCGGGATCATCTGGCGCTGCGGACGCTCCAGCATCCGGCCGCTGAACGTGTCCTTGTCGACGGCCAGCCAGGTCGGCGTCGCACCGCGGGCGGCAATCTCGAGCGCCTCCTTCACCACCGCGAGCTCGCGGGAGGCCTGGCGCATCTTGATCTCCTGTCCCGGCTGCACGAGGTAGCTGGGGATGTCCACCGACTTGCCGTCCACCTCGATGTGGCGGTGGCGGATGAGCTGGCGCGCGGCCTTGCGGCTCGCCGCAAAGCCCATGCGGTAGACCATGTTGTCCAGCCGGCTCTCGAGCGCGGCAAGGAGGTTGTGGCCGGTGACGCCCGGGAGGGACGACACCTTCTCGAACGTGTTGCGGAACTGACGCTCCGACACGCCATAGATGCGCTTGATCTTCTGCTTCTCGCGCAGCTGCTTGGCGTACTCGCTCACCTTGCGGCGACGCCCCGTGTTCTGGCCATGCTGGCCAGGGGCATAGGGACGACGCTCGACCGGGCACTTCTCGGTGAAGCACTTCGTGCCCTTCAGGAACAGCTTCGTACCTTCACGCCGGCACTGCCGGCAGGCGGGACCAGTGTAACGCATCGGTTAGACCCTCCGGCGCTTGGGCGGCCGGCAGCCGTTGTGCGGAATCGGGGTGACGTCCTTGATGGACTTGACCTGCAGGCCGGCGGCGGCGAGGGCCTGGATGGCCGACTCGCGCCCGGAACCCGGGCCCTGCACCCGCACGTGCACGCGACGCACGCCGAGCGACAGCGCCTCGCGGGCGCACTGCTCGGCCGCGACGGTGGCGGCAAACGGGGTGGACTTCTTGGAACCCTTGAAGCCGGCCTTGCCGGCCGTGCCCCAGGAGACGGCGTTGCCGTGCGCGTCCGTGATCGTGATCAGCGTATTGTTGAAGGTCGCATTCACATGTGCGACGCCCTCGGCGTCCACGACCCTCTTGGTCTTCTTTCCGACGGCCATTACTTGGTCACCTTCTTCTTGCCCGCGATCGCGCGGCGCGGCCCCTTCTTCGTACGGGCGTTGGTGTGCGTGCGCTGGCCACGGACCGGCAGGCCACGACGGTGGCGGATGCCACGGTAGGAGCCGATATCCATGAGCCGCTTGATGTTCATCGCGATCTCGGTGCGCAGCGCGCCCTCGACGCGGTACATCCGCTCAATCTCCTGGCGGAGCTTATTGACGTCGGCGTCCGAGAGATCCCGGATGCGCTGCTCGGGGTTTACCCCGGTCGCCTCGAGGATCCGCCGCGAAAGCACGCGGCCGATGCCGTAGATGTACGTGAGGCCGATCTCGACCTTCTTGTCGCGCGGAAGATCCACGCCGGAAATACGTGCCATGTGTGGATTACCCCTGCCGCTGCTTATGCTTGGGATTGCGC
>JAYQOZ010000341.1:0-2804 GCA_038145035.1 Gemmatimonadaceae bacterium
GCGTTACACGCTTCCCATCCGATGCCAGACTCCGCCCTTCTCAACTCCCTGCGCCACGACGAGACACGTCTCGACGAGCTGCGGAGGTTCCTTTGACCTCGAGCGCAAGCGCGAGCGCCTGAACGCGCTCGAGGCCGACATGAGCGACCCGAACTTCTGGAACGCGCAGGAGCGGGCCCGCGGGGTGGTGCAGGAAGTGAAGACCTTGAAGAACTGGATCGAGCCCTGGGACCGCCTCACGGGGCGCATCCAGAGCGCCGGCGAACTGCTCGAGCTGCTGGACGTGGAGCCGGACGAGGGCATGACGGCGGACCTCACGCGCGAGGTCTCGACCATCCGTGAGGAGCTGAATGCCTTCGAGTTGCGATCGCTGCTGCAGGGCCGCGACGACTTCCGCGACGCGCAGCTGGAGATCAGCGCCGGCGCTGGCGGCACCGAGGCGCAGGACTGGGCGCAGATGCTCATGCGCATGTACACGCGCTGGGCGGAGAAGAAGGGCTTCTCGGTAGAGATCCTCGATCTCTCCGAGGGTGAGGAGGCGGGCATCAAGGGCGCGGTGCTGGAGATCAGCGGGCCCTCGGCCTTCGGCTTCCTGCGGCCGGAGATCGGCGTGCACCGGCTGGTGCGCATCTCGCCCTTCGACGCCAACGCCAGGCGGCACACCAGCTTTGCCTCGGTGTTTGTCTATCCGGTGGTGAACGACGAGATCAACATCGAGATTCGCGACGACGACCTGAAGATCGACGTCTACCGGGCCTCGGGTGCCGGTGGCCAGCACGTCAACAAGACCAGCTCGGCGGTCCGCATCACCCACCTGCCCACGGGTGTGGTGGTGGCTTCCCAGCAGGAACGGTCGCAGTTCAAGAACAAGGCGACCGCGATGAAGATGCTCAAGAACAGGCTCTATAACCTCGAGGCGGACAAGCAGGCCGCCGCGAAGGCGGCGCTCGATGCCACCAAGGCGGATGTGTCCTTCGGCAGCCAGATCCGCAGCTACGTCTTCCAGCCGTACACGATGGTGAACGATCACCGCACCGAGCTCAAGATCACGGACGTGCAGAAGGTGATGGACGGCGGCATCGATCCGTTCATCGAGGCGTACCTCAAGCAGCAGGGCGCCACGGGGGTGGCATAGATGAGCGACGAACTCAATCACGTCCTGCGCGCGCGACGCGAGAAGCTGGAGGCCCTTGAGGCCCTTGGCGTGGCGCCCTTCGCCTACGGCTATGACCGCTCGCACGGCTGCGGCGCCGCCCTGCCGTTGCTCGCTGACGGGCAGGAGGAGGGGCCGACCGTGCGCCTCGCCGGCCGCATCGTGGCCTGGCGCGGACACGGTAAGACGGTCTTTGCACACCTGGCGGACGACACGGGCCGCATCCAGCTGTACTTCCGACAGGACGGGCTGGGCAACGAGGCCTTCGCCATCGTGAAGCTCTTTGACCTCGGCGACGTCATCGGCATCGAGGGCCCGCTGTTCCGCACGCGCACCGGCGAGGTGACCGTGCGCGTGACCGGGGCCACGCTGCTGGCCAAGTCGCTGCGGCCGCTGCCGTTCGGCAAGGAAGAGGTCGTAGACGGCAAGGCGGTCCGCTACTCGGGGTTCGCCGACGGGGAGCAGCGTTCGCGCCAGCGCTACGCCGACCTCGCCGTGCACCCCGACGTGCGCCGGCATTTCGCCGCGCGTTCGAAGATGACGACGGCGATCCGCCGCGCGCTCGACGCGCTGGACTACCTTGAGGTGGAGACGCCTGTGCTGCAGCCGCTGTACGGCGGCGCCGCCGCACGTCCGTTCACGACGCATCACAATGCGCTCGACATGCCGCTGTACCTGCGCATCGCCGACGAGCTCTATCTCAAGCGGCTCATCGTGGGCGGCTTCGACCGCGTGTACGAGATCGGCCACGACTTCCGCAACGAGGGCATCGACCGGACGCACAATCCGGAGTTCACGATGCTCGAGTTCTACGAGGCCTACGCCGACTACACGGTGATGATGGGGCGCGTGGAGCAGCTCCTGATCACCGCCTCGGAGGCGGTGCGTGAGGCGCTGGGTGACGCACCGCGCACGCGGATCGACGGCAGCGAGGCGGGCCCGGTGCCGGCCTTCGTGACGCCGTTCCCGCGCATCGAGTGGGTGCCGGCGCTCTCCAAGGCCCTGGGGGTGCCGGACGTGATGGCGCTTTCGGACAGCGAGCTGCGCAGGGCGGCCGAGAAGGCCGGCGTGCGCGACATCGCGAAGCTGTCGCGGCCGAAGTTGATGGACGAGCTCTTCCAGGCGCACGTCGAGAGCAAGATCGATACGCCGACCTTCGTGCTGGACTACCCGGTGGAGCTCTCGCCGCTGGCCAAGCCTCACCGCAGCAAGCCCGGCCTCACGGAGCGTTTCGAGCTCTTTGCCAAGGGCAAGGAGCTGGCGAACGCATTCTCCGAGCTCAACGATCCACTGGACCAGCGGCAGCGCTTCGAGGCCCAGGCGCGCCTCAAGGCCGAGGGCGATGAGGAGGCCACGGGGGTCGACGAGGATTACCTGCGCGCCATGGAGTACGGCATGCCGCCCACCGGCGGCGTGGGCATCGGCCTCGACCGGCTGTTCATGTACCTGACGGACACGCCGCACATCCGGGACGTGATCCTCTTCCCGTTGATGCGGCCGGAATGAACGCGCTCGAGATTGGGATCGCCTGGCGGTACCTGCGCTCCCGTCGCGGATCGCGGCTGCTGTCGTTCATCTCCGTGATCGCAGTGGCCGGCGTGGCCGTCGGCGTGAGCGCGCTGTTCGTCATCATGGGCGTCAAGAACGGCCA
>JAYQOZ010000342.1:0-2794 GCA_038145035.1 Gemmatimonadaceae bacterium
GGAGCGCACGACCTCGCGCGATTCGGGGCGGGGGGGCTTGCGGTCGTTAGCCCGGGCGTGCCGCCCGTGGCGCCACGTTTGGTGCGGGCGCGCGCGGCCGGCGTGCCGGTGCTGAGCGAGATCGAGGTCGCGCTGCGCGCACTCCCGGGCGTTCCCTACGTGGGCATCACCGGCACCAACGGCAAGACGACGGTGACGGCGATGGTCGCGCACCTGCTCCGGGCGATGGGCGTGGATGCGATCGAGGCCGGCAACATCGGCACGCCGCTCAGTGAGATCGCCCGTGCGGCGACGCCTCCCATGTGGATGGCGTTGGAGTTGAGCTCGTTCCAGCTGCACGACACGCCTTCCGTCGCACCGGCGGTGGCCGTGCTCACCAACCTCGCGCCCGACCACCTCGACCGGTATCCGACGCTCGAGTCGTACTACGCCGACAAGGACCTGCTATTCCGCAACGCCGGCCCCAGCAGCCTGCGGGTGGTGAACGCCGATGACTCCGAGGTGATGCGGCGGACCGCCGAGGTGCCGGGCATCGCCAAGACCTTCTCGGTGACGGGACATGTGGCCGAGGCCTCGTACGACCTGGCCGCCCGGATGCTGCTGCTCGAGGGCGCGCCCCTGCTTGCGCGCGATCACCTGCCCCTGCTGGGCGACCACAACGTGGCGAACGCGCTCTGCGCCGTGCTGGCCGTGTGGCAGGCCCTGCCGACCGAGCGCAGCGCCGCATCCCGGGCCAAGCTCGCGGTGGGGCTGCGCAGCTTCAAGGCGCCGCCGCATCGCCTGGAGGCGGTGGGGGAGCGCGACGGCGTGCTCTGGGTGAACGATTCCAAGGCCACCAACGTCGGCGCCGCCCGCATGGCCATCGCGGCGATGGAGCGCCCGACGGTGCTCCTGCTTGGCGGGCGGCACAAGGGCGAACCGTACTCCGGCCTGCTGGCGGCGATGCGGGGGCGGGTGACCCACGTGATCGCCTACGGGGAGGCAGGATCGATCGTCGAGGCCGAGCTGCGCGGGCACGTGCCCGTGGAGCGGTTCGAGTCGTCCTTTGAGGCAGTGATCGCCAGGGCCCGTGCGCTCGCGCGGCCGGGCGATGCCGTGCTCCTAGCCCCCGCCTGCTCGAGCTTCGACATGTTCGCCAATTACGAGGAACGCGGCGCCACCTTCCGCGCGCTTGCCCTGCCGTCGTGACCGCCGTCGGTGACGTCTTCTCGCCGGCCGCCACGGCCAGTGCCTCGCCGCGCCGCACCCCGCGGGCCAGGCGCGCGGGGCCGCACGAGCGCATCCGCTGGCGGATGAGCCTCTCGGCGCGCCTGCTGCTCGTGCTCACCGCGACGTTGCTGGTCTTTGGCCTCGCCACGCTCTACTCGGCGAGCGCCATCGTCGCCGCCCAGCAGGGCAACCCCAGCTGGTTCTTCCTCGGGCGCCAGCTCACCGGCGTGGCCGTGGGCATCGTCGCGTTTGCCGTCCTCGCGAAGATCGACGCCGAGCGATTCCGTGAGCTGGCCTGGCCGATGCTCGGCCTCGCACTGCTCACGATGCTCATCACGGTCATTCCCGGCATGCCGGCTAGCATCGCGCCGCGCATCAACGGCTCCAGGCGCTTCCTGCTGGGCGGGTCCATCCAGCCCTCCGAGTTCGGCAAGCTGGCGCTGGTGATCTGGACAGCGATGCTGATCGTGAAGAAGGGTGGGGCGGACGGCCTGCGCCGCCTGACGAAGGGGTTGATGCCCTTCGGGATGGTGTTCGGCGTGCTCAGCGTGCTCTGCGTGCTGCAGCCGGACCTCTCGGTGCCGCTGTTCTACGCCGTGGTGATGGGCGCGATGCTCTTCGCGGCCGGCGCGCGCATCGGGCACTTCGTGTTTCTCGGCCTCTGCCTGCTGCCCGTGCTCTGGTCGCAGGTGAACCGCCTCGAGTACGTGATGGCCCGCCTGCTCGGGTTCGCGGGCGCCTCGGGCGCCGAGGCCCAGGTGAACTATCAGCTGACGCAATCGCTGATCGCCGTTGGGTCGGGCGGCCTGCTCGGGGTGGGCTTCGGGCAGGGGCGGCAGCAGTATGGCTTCCTGCCGCTGCCGTACAACGACTTCATCGGCAGCAACATCGGCGAGGAATGGGGCTTCGTCGGTATGGCGGCGCTGATCCTCGCGTACGCGCTCTGGGGATGGCTGGGCTTCCGCATTGCCAAACAGGCGCGCACCCCATTCACACAGCTGGTCGCGATGGGGCTCACGGTGACCATGCTCGTGACGGCATATCTGCACATCGGCGTGGTCACCGGACTGCTGCCCACCACCGGCCTGACCCTGCCGTTCATCTCGTACGGCCGCTCGAACATCCTGCTCTCGCTGGTGATGACGGGCATCCTCGTGAACATCGGCAGTACCGCGGAGCGGGTGGTCGGCGATCGCGCGTCCGATCCGTTCGCGGTGACGCGCTGACGGCGGGCGGCCGCATGCACGTCTGGTTCAGCGGCGGCGGCACCGGCGGCCACCTGTATCCGGGGCTTGCCATTGCGCGGGCGCTCGTGCGGCGCCATGCGGCCGTGACGCCGTTCTTCGTAGGGGCGCAGCGCGGCATCGAACGCGAGGTGCTGCCGACGACCGAGTTCCCGCACCTGCTCCTTGACCTGCATCCGCTGTATCGGCCGCAGGTCTGGAAGAACTGGCGCACGCTGCGCGGGGCCCTCCGTGGCTGGTCGATGCTCGACGCGGCGGCGCGGGAGCGGCCGCCACGCCTGGTGGTTGGCACCGGCGGCTACGCGGCCGGGCTGGCCCTGCTCTGGGCCTGGCGACGCGGC
>JAYQOZ010000343.1:0-2792 GCA_038145035.1 Gemmatimonadaceae bacterium
CCTCGACGCTCAGTGCGTCGAGGACGAACTCGCGCTCGCCGAGTTCCCGGCGCTGCTCGAGGTACTGTCGCAGCCGGTCCTGCGCGTCGCTCACAGCCGCGCCTCGATTCGGTCGAGGATCTCGTCCGCGACCTCGCGCTTCGACATCAACGGCAGGGCCTCCGACGAACCGTCGGCCGCGACGATGGTCACGCGATTGGTGTCGTGGCCAAAGCCGGCCCCGGCCTCGCGAGCGGAGTTCGCGACGATCATCTGCAGGTCCTTCGCGGCGAGCTTGGCCTGCGCCTGCTCAAGCAGGTGGTCGGTCTCGAGGGCGAAGCCCACCGTGAACATGCCCGGCTTCCGCCTCGCCTGCGTCGAGCGGAGGATGTCCGGCGTCTCCTCGAGGGCGATCGTCAGGGCGGCGCCCGCCTTCTTGATCTTGGAGGTCGCAACCTGCACGGGCCGGAAATCCGCGGGTGCCGCCGCCATGATCAGCACGTCGGCATCGGTGACCTCACTCGCCACCGCCTCCGCCATGTCCTGCGTCGACTCCACGGGCTTGCTGCAGATGCCATCGGGCGTCCCGATGCCCAGCGGCCCGTGCACCAGCGTCACCTCGGCGCCGCGGCGCCCCGCCGCCGCCGCGCGCCCGCCGCCCCACGTGCCCCGGGGGTGGGTGGGGGGGTAGCGCCCCGGGGGGCGCGCCGCGCGCGGGGGGGCCGCGGGGGCGCCCCTGCCCCCCCCCGCGCGCGTGCCACGGCGTTCGAGCAGGCGCCCCGCGTGATGCAGGATGGTCTCCGGCTCCTGCATGCGGCCCTGGCCGCTGCCCTCGTCCGGCGACGCGAGCGGACCCACGCCTGGCTCCAGGATCACCCGGCCCTGCCTTCGCAGCGCGGCGCAGTTCTGCTGCACCTGCGCGTTCGCCCACATGCGGTCGTTCATCGCCGGCGCGATGAGCACCGGGCAGCTGGCGGCGAGCAGTGTGGCCGAGAGCAGTTCATCGGCGTGGCCGTGCGCCGCGCGGGCGAGGAAGTCGGCCGTCGCCGGCGCGACGACGATGCATTCCGCCTCGCGGGCCAGCCGGACGTGATCAAGGGCGTGCCCGTCCCCGATCAACACGGTATGGACAGGACGCCCCGTGAGCGCCTCGAAGGTGACGCTGCCGATGAATTCGCGGGCCGAGCGCGTCAGTACGACATCCACCTGCGCCCCGGCCTGCGTGAACAGGCGTGCCAGCCAGGCCGACTTGTAGCTCGCAATCCCCCCGGTCACCCCGAGGAGGATGCGACGGCCGTCAAAGGGGCGCACGCTCGCACTCCGGCGCGGCGGCGCCGGTTACGCGCCCTTGGCGCGCCGACGCGGAACCACGCGATACTCGATGTCCCCTTCCGAGAGATCCTCGAGTGCGCGGGTGGAGAGTTTCTTCTCCCCGGACTTCGAACGGTCGCGCGGGAACTCGTTCAGCACGCGCGCATACTTGGCCGCGACCAGCACCGCGAGGTACTTGTTGGTCGCGTGCTCGGTGATGTCGTTGGGCGTAAAGACCTGCATCGATGCCTCTGGGTGTGGAACGGTAAACGGTGAAAGATAAACGGTTTACGGCCGTTGCACGACCCCCTCATCCGGCGCCGGACGTCCCGACCCCGTTCCGGAGCCCCTCCAGGAGCCGGCCGATGATTTGGTCCACCTGACGGCCCATCGCCGGCAGCCGTTCACGCTTGGTCTCCTCATCGTCGATGATCGCGCTCACCCGGGCCACGGCCTCGTCCAGGCTGTCGTTCACCACGACGTGCTGGTAGCGCTCGGCCTCGGCCAGCTCCAGCTGGGCGTTCCGAAGGCGAAGGGCCAGGCTTTCCGAGCTTTCGGTCTTTCGCCCCGTCAGCCTCGCCACCAAGGCCTCCACCGAGGGCGGCACCACGAAGATGGTGACCGCGTCGAGGTAGCGCCGGACCACCTGCCGGGCCCCCTGCACGTCGATGTCCAGCATCACGTGCCTGCCGTCGGCCATCACCCGCGCGATCTCGCGGTTCAGGGTGCCATAATGCCGCCCGTGCACCTCCGCCCACTCGGCGAAGTCCCCGGCGCGCACGGCCGCCTGGAAGGCCTCGACGCTCAGGAAGTGGTAGTCCACCCCGTCGCGCTCGCCCCTGCGCGGCGGCCGCGGGGGGCGGGCGATGGAGTTCCCGCCGTGCCGGCGTCGGTCGAGCAGCTGCCGCGCGATGGTGGTCTTTCCCGCCCCGGATGGCGCGGAGAGCACGACCGGAAACGGCCGCCGCGTCACTCGATGTTCTCCACCTGCTCGCGGATCCGCTCCAACTCCTCCTTGATGGCCACCACGTCCTGCAGCATCGGCGCGTCGTTGGCCTTGCTGCCGGTGGTGTTGGCCTCGCGCAGGAGCTCCTGCAGCAGGAAGCCCAGCCGCTTGCCCACGCCATCGCCCTCGGCTCCGGAGAGGGCCTCACGGAATGCCGTGATGTGGCTGGCGAAGCGATCCAGCTCCTCGCCCACGTCGAGCCTGTCGGCGAGGATGGCCACTTCCTGCGCCAGCCGCTGCGGGTCCACGGCCACGCCGGCGGCGAGCTTCTCGACGTTCTCGCGCAGGCGCCGGTGCTGCTCCGAGAGCCGCTCCGGCGCCCGCGCCGCGATGCGGCCCACGGCGGCCTCCACCAGCGCGATGCGCTCCCGGATCACCTCGGCGAGGCGGGCGCCCTCGGCCGCCCGCATCTCCTGCAGCGCGCCGATGGCCCGCGCGGCGCTGGCAACCCGCACGTCCGCGGTCGCGCGCGCAAGTCCGGCGGGATCGTCGCCCG
>JAYQOZ010000344.1:0-2777 GCA_038145035.1 Gemmatimonadaceae bacterium
GCCGGATGGCGGAGCGCGAGCAGGCGGTGCGCAGCAGGGAGCGGGAGCTGGAGCGCGAGGCCCGGCAGGGGGCACGGCGCTACCTGCTGGAGGCACGGCAGGAGGTGGAGCGCACCATCAAGGCGCTCAGGGAAGCCGGCGCCGCGCAGATTGACGCCACGGCCGCCGAAGCCCGGCGTGCGCTGGAGCAGCGCTACGCCGATGAGCGCGGTGCCCTCGAGGCGCTGGACGCCGCGGAGAAGTTGGCGCAGGAGGCCGCCGTGGCGGAGCGGGGCAGCGGCGAGCCGACGCGCGACGGGCGCGGCGTGGTGCTCGCGATCGGTGACGCGGTGGAGGTGGCGACGCTCGGCGGCAAGACGGGCAGGCTGCTGGAACGTCGTGGTGATGATGCCGTGGTCGGCGTCGGCGCGCTCAAGCTCACGGTGCCCTTGGCGACCCTGCGGCGCGTGTCGCAGCGGCACCTGCGCGAGGCCAGCGTGCCGGTGGCGGTCATCGACGTGCCCGAGGTGCAGGCCAGGACGGAGGTCGACCTGCGCGGCATGCGGGTGCACGAGCTCGACGACGCCCTGGTCCAGGCGCTCGACGCCGCGATCCGCGCCGACCTGCACGTGCTGCGCATCATTCACGGAAAGGGCACGGGCGCGCTGCGTGAGCGGGTCACGCAGCTGCTCAGGGGCGACGGCCGCGTGAAGGGCTTCCGGCTCGGCGCCTGGAACGAGGGTGGCGCCGGCGTCACCGTGGCGGAGCTATGAGGCAGGGCAGGCGATGATTCCCGACGAGGTGGTGGAGCAGGTCTCGCAGCAGGCCGACATCGTGGCGGTCATCAGCGAGCACGTGAAGCTCAAGAAGGTGGGCTCCGTGTGGCGCGGGCCCTGTCCGTTCCATCAGGGCACCAACGCCAACTTCTCGGTGGTGCCGGGGCGTGGGTACACCTGCTTCGTCTGTGGTGAGAAGGGCACCGTGTTCACCTTCGTGCAGAAGCGGCTGGGGATGAGTTTCCCCGACGCAGTGAAGTACGTGGGCGCGAAGTGCGGCATCGAGGTGGTCGAGGTGCAGAAGCATCGCGAGGGCCCGGATCCCCGCGAGCCGCTCTGGGAGCTGCACGGCACGGTGGCCGAGTTCTTCTCGCACACGCTCTGGGAGACGCCGGAGGGCGCGCCGGCGCGCGCCTACCTGAAGGACCGTGAGGTCGGGCGCGCCACGGCGGACCGCTTCGGGCTCGGCTACGCCCCGCGGGATCCCGGCGCGCTGCGCGCGCATCTCCAGCGACTCGGCGTGCCCGAGGACCGCGCGGTCGCCGCGGGATTGCTGCTGCGTCGCGACGAGGGCGAGGGCCTGCGGCCACGCTTCCGCGATCGGCTGATGTTCCCGATCCTCGACACCGGCGGGCACACCGTCGGCTTCGGCGGACGCCTGCTGGGGCCCGGCGAACCCAAATATCTCAACTCGAGCGAGTCGGAGATCTTCTCCAAGGGCCGGCTGCTCTACAACCTCGGCAACGCGCGCAACGCCATTCGGCGGGAGGAGCGTGTGATCCTGGTCGAGGGCTACTTTGACGCGCTGCGTCTCGTGGACGCGGGCATCGAGCACGTCGTGGCGCCGATGGGCACGGCGCTCACCGACACGCAGGCGGAGCTTCTCGGGCGCTACACGCGACAGGCCGTGCTGCTCTACGACTCGGATACGCCGGGCCAGAAGGCCACCTTCCGCGCGGCCGACGTGCTGCTGGCCAAGGGTCTCGAGGTGCGGGTGGTCACGCTGCCGGAGGGCGAGGACCCCGACACCTTCACGCGGACCAAGGGACGCGCGGGCATCGAGCCGCTGATCCTCGACGCCATGGACGTATTCGACCGAAAGGTGCAGCTGCTGCAACGGGCCGGCTGGTTCAACGACCTGCAGCACAAGCGGCGGGCCCTGGACCGGCTGCTGCCGACCATCCGGGCCGCCAGCGATCCCATCACGCGCGACCTGTATCTCGCCCGCGCCGCCGAGGCGGCGGGGATTGCACGTGAGGTGTTGCTGGCGGAACTCCACGCGGTGCGCCGCGGCAGCGGCCGCCCGCCGGCCCGTGGCAGCACGCCCATGCGCGGGTCCCCGGGCTACCGCCAGATGCGCGCCGACCCGGACGGCGCCATGCGCGACCGCGACGCGCCGCCGCCTGGCGACGAGGTCGCGCCCTGGGTGCCGGCCGGTCCGTACCGCTCGCCGGTGGAGCAGGGCACGGCGGAGCAGGCCCTGCTGCGCGTGATGCTGACGCAGACCGTGTTCCAGGACGAGATCCTCGAGGAACTCGGCAAGCTGGAGGCCGAGGAGTCGCCGGCCGGCGCGGACGGGGCCGACGCGCTGGGCGAGGAGTTTCCCGGCGTGCTGCGCGACCCCGTGTTCCATGCGCTCTTCGAGGCCGCCAGGCAACTCGGTGCCGACGCCGACCCCGAGATCTTCACGGCCCAGCTGGACCCGCTGGCGATCCACGTGTACGAGACCCTGCGCGGCGAGGCCGACGCAGTGGTGGATGCCAAGCGCACCATCGCCGATGCCCTCCGGCAGCTCCGCGGCCGCTCCCTCGACGGCCGGGTCGGGGAACTCAAGTCCCTGCTGCCGCTGGCCGACGATGCCGAGAAGGACCGGCTCAACCTCCGCATCCGCCAGCTCACGGCGGAGCGCAATGCCCTTGGCGTGTCCAAGTGGGGCGCCATGCGGAGTCGCTCGTGAGCCCGCATTTCGGCTGTAAACCGTTTACCCTTCAGTGACCTCCTCGCCCCCCCCGCTCTTGCCCA
>JAYQOZ010000345.1:0-377 GCA_038145035.1 Gemmatimonadaceae bacterium
GTGGCTCCAGTGGGAGGTTCTAGATGGCGGCAATGACGGTACGCAGCTTCACCGATCGGCTGGCCGCGGCAATCGGCCAGGATCTCCAGGCGGTGCTGATCTACGGCTCCGCCGTGGGACAGCCGGAGGCATCCCGGCGCCGCATCAACCTGCTGGTGCTCGTGCACCGGTGGCGCGACGACGCGGCAGCGGCCGTCGGTGCGGCGGTGCACGAGTGGACGACGGCCGGACATCCGGCGCCGCTGGTGCTGACCGACGCCGAATGGCAGTCGAGCCGGGACGTGTTCGCCATGGAGCACGCGGACATCGCTGGGCGCCACGAGCTCTTGGCGGGGCAGTTTCCGGCCGAGCCGGACGTCGCCCGCGAGGACCTGCGT
>JAYQOZ010000345.1:387-2767 GCA_038145035.1 Gemmatimonadaceae bacterium
GGCAATGGGAGCGCTGCTCCACTTGCGGCAGGGGTTGCTGGCCGTGCACGGAGACGGGGAGCGCTCGCTGCTTCTCCTGGAGGCGAGTCGCGGTACGGTGCTGGCGGTGATGCGCGGCCTGCTGCGAGTGGCGGACGGGGCGCTCCCCGAGGACACGCGCGCGCAGGTGCAGCGCTGCGCCGCGCTGGCCGACTTCTCCGCCACGCCCTTCGAACGCGTCGTGGCCCACGCCCGCGGCGAGACGCCGATTCCGGCGTTGGAGGCCCCGGCACTGCTCAGGGACTTTCACGAAGGCCTGCAGCGCCTGGTGGCACACGTGGATGCCATGCTGCGTCGCGACACAGCGCCGCCCGCGTGACACCCGCGCCGGTTCCAGGCCGTAGTTTTCACCCGACCCCCACAGGGAGTATCTCCATGAAGGCGAAGTGGTACCTGTTGCTTCTCCCGCTGGTCCTCACGGCCTGCGGATACAACACGATCCAGACGATGGACGAGAGCGCGGCCGCGGCCCGGCAGCAGATCGAGGTGCAGCTGCAGCGGCGTGCGGACCTGGTGCCGAACCTGGTCAATACGGTGAAGGGCTTCGCGGCGCAGGAGGAGAAGATCTTCACCGAGGTGGCGCAGGCCCGCGCGGCGCTGTCGGGCGCGGTGCAGGGCGGCAACATGGGCCAGATGGCGAACGCCAACCAGGAGCTCACGGGCTCGCTGGGGCGCCTGATCGCGATCGCGGAGAATTATCCGCAGCTCAAGAGCGACCAGAATTTCCTGCGTCTGCAGGACGAGCTCACGGGCACCGAGAACCGCATCGCGGTCTCCCGCACGGACTACAACAACGCGGTGCGCGACTACAACGCGTACATCCGGCGCTTCCCCGCGGTGCTGACGGCGAAGGTCACGGGGGCCAAGGCGCGGGAGTACTTCGAGGTAACGAGTCCAGGGAACCGCGAGGCGCCTGAGGTGAAGTTCTAGCGCGGTGTCTCGGGCGCCCAAGGGTCTGCCACGGAGACACGGAGGAGAGCGCCCGAATGCCCTCCGCGTCCCTGCGTTGCCGTGGCGATCCCGTCGTTGTTACGGCGCCGCGTCGGGCAGCACGTAGGTCAACGGATCCACCGGTCGACCGTTGACGTGGATCTCGTAATGGAGATGCGGCGCCGTGGAGAGGCCCGTCGAGCCCACGGCGGCGATGAGCTGGTTGCGCGTGACCTGCTGGCCCACGCGCACGGCCAGGCGTGAGCAGTGCGCGAAGCGCGTGCGGATGCCGTTGCCGTGGTCAATCTCCACCGTCAGGCCGTAGCCCTTGTCGACGCCCGCCATCACCACGCGGCCGGCAGCCGGCGCGACGATCGGCGTGCCCGTCGGGGCCGTGACGTCGATGCCTTCGTGCGGGCGGTTCTCGTGCAGGATCGGGTGAAAGCGGCTCTTGGTGAACTGGCTCGAGAGCCAGCCCGCGGTGGGCAGGATGCTCGGCGTGTTGGCGAAGCGCTTGAAGTTGCGCTCCAGGGTGTCCGAGACGTCGCGGAAGCCCGTGGCCAGCGACGTGGCCCGCGTGATGAGGCCCTCGATGTCCGGTCGGGCGCTCCAGCCGAGGCGGCCCAGGAAGGGGCGACGGGCGGTCGGACGCTTCGTCGCAAGCGCACTGGCCAGCTCGGGGTTCAGCGCCACCTCGGTGGCCGCTGCGGCATCCAGGTCGCCGAATTCCGCCTCGCGCACCGGTGAGGCCTCGATCGGCAGGCCCGCCAGCATGCGCATCTGCTCCTCACGATGCGCAATCGATCGGAGCGTGTCGTCCAGCACCCGGAAGCGCTGCTCGATCCGCACGATGTCCTGCTGCAGCGCGGCGTTTTGTGCGGCCACGAGGCGCGAGCCAGGCGTTCCCCAGGGGGAGAACAGCACGAAGACCGCCCAGCCCACCAGCAGCAGGCCGGCGGCGCTCCCCCACGCCACGGCGCGGAAGCTCCACGCCGGGCCCTCATAGGTCCTGGCGGGGTCGTTCTTAGGAGGGCCCAGCACGACGGTCCCGCGGCGGCGAGAAGACATCAGGGGGAATCTAGGGGCTTCCGGACCCGACTACGACCGAAGAAACGCCAAATAGAGCTTGGTGTCGCCCAGCGCCTCCCTCGGGCAAGGGATCGGCGCGCCATGTGGGCGTCAGGATTCGGGCTTCGGCGGTTCCGGTCGCGGAAACAGGCCTTCGCCCTTGGCCACCTGCCAGCCCCCGCAGTCGAGCGCTTCGTCCTGATCGAAGCGGATACCATGGACGCTGTCGGGGCCGCCAAGGGCCTCCCAGAGCGCCTGCGCCTTGGTGGGCATGAACGGGGCAAGGTAGATCGCCTGACGCGCCAGCTGACGCACCAGGCCCGCCAGCACCCGCTCCAGCTCC
>JAYQOZ010000346.1:0-2756 GCA_038145035.1 Gemmatimonadaceae bacterium
CCGCTGGAGTACGTAGTTGCGCCGATCCCGCGCACGGGTCCGGTTGACGAAGGGGCTCAGCCGCTCGGGGGACTGGACGATTGCCGCCAGCAGGGCCGCCTGCTCGAGGGTGAGGTCCCGGGCCGAGGTGTGGAAGTAGAGGCGTGCGGCTGCCTCGACGCCATAGGCGCCGTGTCCCAGATAGATCTGGTTGGCGTAGAGGGTGAAGATCTCGGGCTTCGTGTACCGCTTCTCGATCTGGACGGCGACGATGACCTCGCGGATCTTCCGCTCGAAGGATCGCTCGAAGATGCCGTTGCGCCGGTAGCTGCGCAGGAAGAGGTCGCGGGCGAGTTGCTGGGTGAGGGTGCTCGCGCCCGCGCGGCGGCCGGTGACGAGGTCACGGGCGGCGGTGACGACGATGCGGGACATGCTCAGCCCGACGTGCTGGTCGAAGCCGGCATCCTCGACGGCCACGATGGCCTGACGGAGTGCGGGGGCGATCGCGTCGTATGCGACCACGGTCCGCCGCTCCGTCGCGAACTCGCCGATGACCTGGCCGTCCGCAGCGAGCACCCGCGTGATGGTGCTCGGGCGGTAGTCATCGAGGGCGGAGATCGCGGGGAGGTCGTCGGCGTAGGCGAACAGGGCGCCCGTGGTCAGGCCAGCCGCCGCGGTGAGGACGACGGCCGCGGCGAGGATGAGCCAGCGGAGCAGCGGGCGTCGCGGTGCGCGGGGCGCCTGGGTGGCCGTGGCCATAGGGGCAGTATACGTGCCGGATCACAACCGTTCTGCGCGTTCAATTGACAGTCATTGGCTCAGATTTCATACTGACGGCATGAGCAAAATCATCGGCATCGATCTGGGCACCACCAACTCGGTGGTCGCCGTCATGGAGGGTGGCGAGCCCGTCGTCATCACCAATCCCGAAGGCAACCGGCTGACCCCGTCGGTCGTGGCCTTCACCAAGAGTGGCGAGCGCCTGGTCGGACAGGTGGCCAAGCGCCAGGCGGTGACCAACCCCGAGAACACGGTCTTCTCGATCAAGCGGTTCATGGGCCGGCGCTTCAGCGAGGTCACCGAGGAGATGAAGACGGTGCCGTACACGGTGGCCTCGGCCCCCAACGGCGATGTGCGTGTCGGCATCATGGGCAAGGAGCACGCCCCGCCCGAGATCTCCGCGATGGTGCTGCAGAAGCTCAAGCAGGCGGCCGACGAGTACCTGGGCCAGCCGGTCACCAAGGCCGTGATCACCGTGCCGGCCTACTTCAACGATGCCCAGCGCCAGGCGACCAAGGAGGCGGGCACGATTGCCGGCCTGGAGGTGATGCGGATCGTCAACGAGCCGACCGCGGCGGCGCTGGCCTACGGCCTCGACAAGAAGAAGGACGAGACGATCGCCGTGTACGACTTCGGCGGCGGCACCTTCGACATCTCCATCCTGGAAGTCGGCGAGGGCGTCGTCGAGGTGAAGGCGACCAACGGGGACACCCACCTCGGGGGCGACAACCTCGATCAGCGCGTCATCGACTGGATCATCGCGGAGTTCCGCAAGAGCGACGGCATCGACCTGAGCAAGGACCGGATGGCGCTCCAGCGGCTGAAGGAAGCGGCGGAGAAGGCGAAGATGGAGCTGTCCACGGTGATGGAGACGGACATCAACCTGCCGTTCATCACCGCCGACCAGAGCGGGCCCAAGCATCTGCAGCTCAAGCTGACGCGGGCGAAGTTCGAGCAGCTGGTCGAGGACCTGCTGCAGAAGACCGTCGGGCCCACGAAGCAGGCGCTTACCGATGCGGGCGTGAGCACGGCGAAGATCGACGAGGTCGTGCTCGTCGGCGGCTCGACCCGCATTCCGCGTGTCCAGCAGATCGTGCGGGACCTGTTCGGCAAGGAGCCCCACAAGGGCGTGAACCCGGATGAGGTCGTTGCCGTCGGCGCGGGCATCCAGGCGGGCGTCCTGGCGGGTGAGGTGAAGGACCTGCTGCTGCTCGACGTGACGCCGCTCTCGCTCGGCATCGAGACGCTCGGCGGCGTGATGACGCCGCTCATTCCCCGGAA
Organism: Gemmatimonadaceae bacterium; assembly: GCA_038145035.1. Classification (GTDB taxonomy): domain Bacteria; phylum Gemmatimonadota; class Gemmatimonadetes; order Gemmatimonadales; family Gemmatimonadaceae; genus Pseudogemmatithrix. The sequence goes on from JAYQOZ010000346.1 coordinate 2,041, forward strand.
CACCACGATTCCCACCCGGAAGAGCGAGACGTTCTCGACGGCCGCGGACAGCCAGACGAGCGTCGAGGTCCACGTCCTCCAGGGGGAGCGCCCGCTGGCCCGCGACAACCGCACGCTGGGCCGGTTCCAGCTGGGTGGGATTCCGGCCGCGCCACGCGGCGTGCCGCAGATCGAGGTGACCTTCGACATCGACGCCAACGGCGTCGTGAACGTGTCCGCCAAGGACATGGCCACCGGCAAGGACCAGAAGATCACGATCACGGCGTCCAGCGGCCTGAGCAAGGAGGAAGTGGACCGGATGATGCGCGAGGCCGAGTCCCACGCCGAGGAGGACAAGCAGCGGCGGGAGGAGATCGAGACGCGCAACCGGGCCGATCAGGCCGTGTACGCGGCGGAGAAGATGCTCGCGGACACCGGGGACAAGCTGCCGGCCGACGACAAGACGGCCGTGCAGGCGGCGTTGGAGGCGCTCAAGGCCGCTCTCACGGCCAACGAGGTGGCCGGGATGACGCAGGCGATGGAGCGGCTGACGCAGGCCCAGCACAAGGCGGCCGAGGCGCTCTACAACCAGAACGCGGCGGGCGCAGCGGGCGCGGCCGGCGCGGCCGACGCCCCGGGTGGCGACGGTGGTGGCGCGCCCGGGGGCGCGGCGGGGGGTGGTGAGGGCGAGGTGATCGACGCCGAAGTGGTGGACGAGGGCAAGAAGTAGCGGTTCC
>JAYQOZ010000347.1:0-2750 GCA_038145035.1 Gemmatimonadaceae bacterium
CGCGCGGCCGAAGGCGGCACCGGTGAGCAGCCCCGGGCGGGCGTCGACGACCAGGCCCGGCAGTCCGGCGCGCTGCATGGCGGCCGTCACGCTCGGCGCCGAGAGCCGCTCGCCCATCGAGGCCACGGCATCGTGCGAGCGATTGGTGAGGTGTCCGAGCACCGACAGCGCCTCGGCGAGGTGCGCGAGCTCGTCGAACATCGCGCCGACCTCGCTGGAGACCTCGCCCTCGCTGGGGTCGCCACCGAGCAGTTCGCGGATGGTCGCGAAGTGTCGCGTGCGCAGCTCCTCGAGGATGGCCAGTGCGACGATCAACTCGCCCTTGGACGAATGCTCGGCGATTTCGATGAGGCGGTTGGTCGTGCCCGCGAGCGCGGAGACGACCACCACGGGCTGACGGTCCAGGCGCCCCTCGACGATCGCCGCCGTGCGGGCAATCGCCTCGGAGTCCTGGACGGAGGTGCCGCCGAACTTGGCGACGATCATCCCTGGCCTGCCCTGGCGGGCGGCGGCGTCCAGCCGAGCCGGCCCGTGGCGGCGAGGACCTCGGCGTTGAGCACCGAGCCGCCGGCCGCACCGCGGATCGTGTTGTGCCCCGTCGCGACCAGCTTGAGGTGGAAGATCGGGTCCTCGCGCACACGTCCCACCGTGACCGTCATGCCATCGCCCGCCATCACGTCGCGGCGCGGCTGCGGACGGGCCGGATCGTCGGTCACGACCAGCGGCTGCGCCGGCGCGGTCGGCAGGCCGCGGACGATCGGATCGCCGGTCCAGGCGCGCAGCGCGGCCAGCGCCTCGGCCACCGACGGCTTGGCGCGGAACCTGGCAGAGAGCAGCACCGTGTGCCCGTGCTCCACCGGCACGCGGTTGGCGTGTGCGCTCACCACGAACGGCGCGAACGCGATGTGATCGCCCTCGACCGTGCCGAGCATCTTCTGCATCTCGCGCTCGAGCTTGGGCTCCTCGTCGCCGATGTACGGAATCACGTTGCCCAGGATGTCGAGCGAGGGCACGCCGGGATAGCCGGCCCCGCTCACCGCCTGCATGGTTGCCATGAAGAGCTCGGTGAGCCCGAAGCGCTCGTGCAGCGGCGCCAGCGCCAGTGCGGCCACGGTGGCCGCGCAGTTGGCGTTGGTGACCACGCCACCGGTCCAGCCCCTGGCGCCCTGCACGTCGAGCAGTCCGAGGTGGCTCGCGTTGACCTCGGGGATGACCAGTGGCACGTCATCGGTCATCCGGAAGGTCTTCGTGTTGGACAGCACGAAGCGCCCGTCCCTGGCGAATGCCGGTTCGATCTCCGCCGAGGCGGCGGCGTCCATGGCGCTGAACACCACCTTGGACATCACCGCCGCGGGATCGCAGGTCGTCACGACGAGGTCCCTCACCGCCTCCGGCATCTCCCCTTCGATCCAGCGCGTGGCCTCGGCATAGCGCTTGCCTGCCGAGCGATCCGACGCCGCGACCTCAGCCACCTCGAACCAGGGATGGCCGGCGAGCAGGCGGATGAAGGTCTGGCCGACGGCGCCGGTGGCACCGAGGATGGCGACAGGGAGCTTCACTGGCAGGGACGGCGCACGGAGGTGGGAGGACGAATATGAACGGCAGTGCGGACGACGCGCGTCGGGAGCAGGGGGCGGATCAGGGGCACGCGAAGCGGGGCGCTCCCGTCCTCCGTCCTCCGTCCTCGATCCTCAGTCATCCCAACAGCCCCGTCACCAGCGAGACATAGGCATCAACGCTTTCGCGCAGCTCCTGCTCCTCGATGTACTCGTCCGGCGTGTGGGCCACGTGGATTGAGCCGGGACCGAAGAGCAGCGGCTTGCCCCAGTTCGTGAGCAACGGAATGTCGCTCGTGTAAGCCATCGGCGCCGTCCTGAAGCCCGGCACCGTGTGGAAGTGCTGCGCGGGAATCATCGAACCGTATTCGAGTTCGGCGCGGCCCTTCGCCCAGCGGTCGAGGATGCGCTTCACGTCGGTGACGTCGCCGACGAGACGCACCATCATCTCGGCCTCGCAGGCGCCGGGGACGATGTTCGCCTCGGTGCCGCCCTTGATGAGGCCCACGTTCACCGTGCTCGGGCCGAGCACCGGATCGACCGGCAGCTTGAGCTGCCGTAGCTCCTGCAGCATCGTGAGCATCGGCGTGATTGCCGACTCGCCCAGGTGCGGATACGCGGAGTGCGCCTCCTTGCCCTTGATGCGCACGATCACGCGCAGGGCGCCCTTGCAGCCGGAGGCCAGGACGCTCTCCGTCGGCTCGCCGTTGACCAGCCACCTGCTCGTGGCCGGGAGCTGGTTGGCCATGCGCGCCCCGTCGGAGCCGCGCTCCTCGCCGACCACGAACAGCAGGTCCAGGCGCTCCTCGCCGGATTGCACCAGCTGGTCGCCGGCGACCATCATCGCGGCGGCGATGCCCTTCGCGTCGCAGGCTCCGCGACCGTAGAGGCGGCCGTTCTCGCGACGCGGCGGTACGTACGGCGGTACCGTGTCCAGGTGCGTGGACAGCGCGACGCCGCCGCCTTTCCGCGAAGCCCAGACGTTGCCGCGACCCGGGGTCACCTCCTGCACCATCACGTTCCAGTCGCGCTGCACCAGCCAGCGCGACACGAAGTCCACCACCGCAGCTTCCTCCCTGGTGGTGGAGTGAATGGCAAGGAGTTCGGCGGCGAGCGCGACGACGTCGGTGGGGGCGGCCATGGCCGTGAAACTTAGCCTTTCCCGTGAGCGTCTTGCAGGCCGAACTCCCCCCC
>JAYQOZ010000348.1:0-2750 GCA_038145035.1 Gemmatimonadaceae bacterium
GGTCCGTCCGGAGGCCGGCAGGGGCGCGTGGGGCGAGGGCCCGGGGTGGCGTATATTCGCTGGATACTCCACCCGCCCCCCACCGGATGTCCCTGCTCGACCTCTACCAGCGATCCCTGCGCGATCATCGCGGCAAGCCGGCCCTCGAGGTCGACGTCGCGGGGGCATCCCGCCTCTTCACCTTCGGGGAGTTGGATGTCCGATCCGACCGCATGGCAGCGCTGCTGCGCAGCCGCGGTCTCGCAGCGGGCGACCGCCTGGCGCTGCTGCTGCCCAACCGCCTCGCCGTGCTGGACCTCTGGCTCGCCTGCGTGAAGTGCGGCGTCATCGTGGTGCCGATCAACATTCTCTACACGGCCCGGGAGATTGCCCACATCGTCGCCGATGCCGATCCCCGCGCCGTGGTGACCGGCGCGGATCGCCTGGCCGAGCTGCCGGACGGCGTCGCGGCCTGGGATGTCGATCTCCTTGAGGCCGACGCGTCGGACCACGGCGACGAAGTGTCAGCCATCGACGCCCGCGCCGACACACCCGCCGCGCTGATCTACACCTCCGGCACCACCGGCGCCTCGAAGGGGGCCATCCTCACGCATGGCAATTTCGCCGCGAATGCGCTGCAGCTGCTCGAGGCCTGGGAGATCACGGGCGCCGACCGCTACCTCGCCGCCCTGCCGCTCTTCCACGTGCACGGCCTGGGCAACGGCGTGCAGTGCTGGCTCGCCAGCGGCTGCCACATGAAGCTGGTCGAGCGCTTCGAGCGCGAGCGCGTGGCCGACTGGTTCGAGCAGTACCAGCCGACGCTGTTCTTCGGCGTGCCCACGATGTATCACCGGCTACTTGAGGTGCCGGATGCGCAGGCCCGTCGCATCGGTGCGTCCATGCGCCTGTTCGTCTCGGGCTCCGCCCCACTGCCCGCCCAGACGCTGGAGGACTTCGAGGCGCGGTTCGGCCATCGCATCCTCGAGCGCTACGGGATGACCGAGACCCTGATGAACGTCAGCAATCCGCTCAACGGTGAGCGCCGCGCCGGCACGGTCGGCTTCCCGCTGCCGAGGACGGCGGTGGAGATCCGGCGCGAGGACGGCACGCGGGTGTCTCCTGAGGAGACCGGCGAGCTCTGGGTGCGCGGCCCCAACGTCTGCGCCGGCTACTGGCGCCGCCCCGAGGCTACCGTCGCGTCCATCGTGCACGGCTGGTTCCGCACCGGCGACCTCGGCTGCCACGACGTCGAGGGCCGCATCACGCTGCACGGCCGCCGGAGCGAGGTCATCATCTCGGGCGGCTTCAACATCTATCCGCGCGAGATCGAGGAGCTGCTGCTGCAGCAGCCCGGCATCCGAGAGGCCGCCGTCGTCGGCGTGCCCGACCGCGCGCGCGGCGAGCTGCCCGTGGCCTACTGCGTGAGCGAGGCCGCCCTCGATGCTGCCGCGCTCGAGGCGGCGCTGCGCGGGGACCTCGCATCGTTTAAGGTGCCCAGGCGCTACATCCGCGTGGACACGCTGCCGCGCACCGCGCTGGGCAAGGTCCAGCGGCATCTCCTGCCGGCGCCCGACGCATGAGTGCCGCCGCCCTGTCCGTCCTCGCGCTCGGCGTCGTCATCATCGCAAGCTTCGGGACGCGCCTGAACGTCGGCATCCTCGCCGTGGCGCTCGCCTGGCCCATCGCCACCTTTGCCGGCGGCTGGACGCCCGGCCAGGTGCTGAATGCGTTCCCGTCGTCGCTGTTCCTCACGCTGCTCGGCGTGACGCTGCTCTTCGGCCTCGCGCAGTCCAACGGGACCATGGCGGTGCTGACCCAGCGGGCGCTGGCCCTCGCGCGTGGACGCGCGGGCGTGCTGCCCCTGCTGTTCTTCACGATCGCCTGCGCGATCAGCACCATGGGCCCCGGTGCGATCGCGACCGTTGCGCTGCTCGCGCCGCTCGCGATGACTGCCGGCGCGCGGGCCCGCGTGCCGGCCTTCCTTACGGCGCTGATGATCGGCAACGGCGCCAACGCCGGGAATCTCTCGCCGTTCAGCGCCGTCGGCGTGATCGTGGCCGATGGGATGGCCAAGGCCGGCCTCACCGGGCACGAGTGGTCGGTCTGGGCCGCGAACTTCGCCGCGCACACGCTGGCCGCGACCGGCGCCTGGATGTTCCTCGGCGGCCCGCGCCTCTGGCGCAGCGAGGAGCGCGCGGAGTTCGCGGACACGACGCCATTCGAGCGCGCGCACCTGCTCACACTCGGCGTCGGGGCAGTCTGGGTGGGCGCGGTGGTGCTGCTGCGTGCGCCCATCGGCCTCACGGCCTTCGCGGCCACGACCCTGCTGCTCCTGCTCGGCGCCGGCGATGACGCGCGGACCATCGGCCGGGTGCCCTGGGGCGTACTCGTGATGGTCTGTGGCGTGACCGTGCTGATCGGCGTGCTGGAGGGCACGGGTGGAATGGAGCTCTTCACCGCGCTACTGGCGCGGGTGGCCTCGCCGGCCAGCGTCAACGGGGCGATGGCATTCGTCACGGGGGCCATCTCGACCTACAGCTCCACTTCGGGCGTCGTGTATCCCGCCTTCCTGCCGACCGTGCAGGGGCTCGTCGACACGCTGGGCGGTGGAAATCCCCTCGAGATCGCGCTCAGCATCAACGTGGGGGCGGCGCTGGTGGACGTGTCGCCGATCTCCACGCTCGGGCCGTTGTGCATCGCCGCGCTCCCGGCCGAGGGGGATCCGCAGCGGCTGTTTCGGCAGCTGCTGACCTGGGGCCTGGGGATGACCG
>JAYQOZ010000349.1:0-2743 GCA_038145035.1 Gemmatimonadaceae bacterium
TCCTCCTCCTGGTGATCCTGGCCGGCAGCGGTCAGGATGAGACAGGGGATGTGCCGCCAACGGTCGTCCTGGCGGACTCGGGCCAGCACCTCGAGTCCGGACACGCGCGGCATCATCAGGTCCAGCACGATGAGGCCCACGGGCGGCTCGGTCGCCAGGGCATCCAGCGCCTCGGCCCCGTCGTAGACGAGATCGACCGCGAAGGGCCCCTGCTCAAGCTTCGTCTTGATGATTCGCCCGATGTGGGGCTCGTCGTCGGCGACGAGGATGCGCGTGCGTGGGATGAGGGCGGGCGCCGACACGGATGAGATGCTCAGGCCAGCGAGGCGAGCCCCGCACGATGGCGGCGCAGGTCGTACAGGAGCGCGCCCAGGTTGGCCGAGGGGGTCAGCAGCACGAGCAGCACCACCTCGGGGGACATGGAGGCCAGCACGACGGTCGCGTCCACGTGCTCCAGCACGGCGGTCCGGAGAACCCCGATCTGCGCCGCGCCACCGAGGTCGTCGGCGAACTGCAGGATGCCCGGGACATGCGCCGCAACCTGTTCGCCGTCCACGTCGGCATTGGCATCGCTGTCAATGAGCAATCCGTCGCGTCCCAGCACGGCGGCAGCCTGCACGCCGTCGAACTGTCGGAGGGTCGCCACGAGGTCGCGGATGGTCGGCACCGGGGCTCCGGAATGAGGGGTCGCCGAAGTGTACCGCCGGGGGTAGGCAAGTCAAGCACCCATCGCTTGTTGCGCCCTCCTGCGACCGACTAGCTTCCACCGTGATGCCTGCACTCCTCCGCTCCCCGCGCCGGCCACTGCGCGCCGCCGCCCTCGCGCTCGCCCTGCTCGTCTCGGCCGCCCTCGGTTGCGGCGAGGACCCTTTCGCCCCCAAGGCCGACCTTGAGGTCGCGAACACGAGCGTCGAGATCTGGGCCCTGACGGGCTCCCCGGTGAACTTCCCGACGGTCCTGTTCGTGGCGCAGCGCTTCACCGCACGCCCGGATGCCGCGGCCTCATTCGACCTCGCCTTCGACATCGACGCCAACGGGAAGGTGCAGGTCGTGCCGGTCTCGCGCGTCCTCACGCCGCTGACGTCGCAGCGCCGCGTGGGCTTCGCGCAGCCCTCGCCCGACTACAACGCCATCACCGAAGCCCCGCGACGGGGCTGGGTCTTCGACTCGATCCTCACGGTCGACGTCGGCGAGCCCTTCGTGGTGCGCGCGCAGACGCAGTACTGCCTGCTCGAGCTGCGGGACGAGGTCTACGCGAAGTACGTGGTGGACTCGATCTTCCCGGCGGAGCGGCGCATCCGGCTGACCGGGCGCGTGGACTCCAACTGCGGGTTCCGGTCGTTTGCGGACGGCGTGCCGAAGTTCTGACGCATGCTCGATCCGCGTGTCTTCCGTGAGGATGTGGCTTCCGTCCGCGACGCCATGGCGCGTCGCGGCAAGCTCGACCAGTACGGTCCGCTGATCGACGAGGGCGAGGCCCTCGATTGGGCCCGCCGCGCCGCCATTCAGCGCGTCGAGGAGAAAAAGGCCGAGCGCAACCGCGTCAGCCAGGACGTCGGGCGCCGCAAGAAGGCCGGTGAGGCTGCCAGCGAGCTGCAGGCCTCGGCCCGCGCCCTCGGCGAGGAGATTGCGGCGCTGGAGGCCGAGCTGGCCACGACCCAGACCCGACTCGACGAACTGCTGCTTGGCATCCCGAACGTCACGCTGGCCGATGTTCCGGCGGGCGATGAGACGGCAAACGTGGTCCTGCGGAGCTGGGGCGAGCCCCGCGCCGCCGAACGCATCGCCCCGCACTGGGAGGTCGGGGAGCGGCTCGGGCTGTTCGACCTGCCGCGCGGGGCGAAGATCTCGGGTTCGGGCTTCATCGTGTATCGCGGCCGCGGTGCCCGCCTCGTACGCAGCCTGATGAACTTCATGCTCGACCTGCACACGGGGGCCCACGGCTACGACGAGACCTGGGTGCCCGTGGTGGTGAACCGGGCGACGATGACGGGCACCGGCCAGCTGCCGAAGTTCGAGGACGACATGTACGCCCTCAGGGACGAGGACCTGTTCCTCATCCCGACGGCGGAAGTGCCGGTCACGAACCTCTACCGCGATGAGATCCTCCCGGCCGAGGAGCTGCCGAAGGCGCTCTGCGCCTATTCGCCCTGTTTCCGTCGCGAGGCCGGCTCGGCCGGCAAGGACACCCGCGGCCTGCTGCGCGTGCATGAATTCGACAAGGTCGAGCTCGTCCGCCTCTGCACGCCCGAGGACGGTGAAGCCCAGCTCGAGCTGTTGCTCTCGCACGCCGAGGCCGTGCTGCGACGGCTCGGCCTGCCATACCGCGTGCTGCTCCTCGCGGCCGGCGACACCGGATTCTCGAGCGCCAAGACCTACGACCTCGAGGTCTTCGCGCCCGGGGTCGGGAAGTGGCTCGAGGTCTCCTCCTGCTCGGTCTTCACGGACTTCCAGGCGCGCCGGGCAGGCATCCGGTATCGGCCTGCGGCGGGCGAGAAGCCCCGCTTCGTCTACACGCTGAACGCCTCCGGCCTCGCCTTCCCGCGCGTGATCGCCGCGCTGCTGGAGCACTATCAGCAGCCCGACGGCTCGGTGCTGCTGCCGGAACCCCTGCACGCCGGGCTCGGCACGGACCGCCTCGGGTGAGCGGCGCGTCCGCCGTCCCCGACCTCAATCCGGCGCAGCGCGCAGCGGTCGAGCACGACGCGGGGCCCCTGCTGGGCGTGGCCGGCGCCGGCGCCGG
>JAYQOZ010000350.1:0-2726 GCA_038145035.1 Gemmatimonadaceae bacterium
ACACGCAGTCCCGCACGCGGTCGCCGAAGTCCACGCGGCGACTCCGCCAGGCCGCCGGCACGCGCACGATCTTGCCGCCCCGACGCACCGCCCCGCCCTCCGCAATGTTTTCCACCATCGTGGTGGCGGTGCCGCGCGACAGCCCCGTGCCTCCCGAGAAGGCCAGCGTCAGGACCGTGGCATCCGGCAGGCGGCGCTTGAGGTGTGCCGCGAGACAGTCCGACGGCACCACGTCGAAGCCCACGCCGGGCATCAGCGTCACGCCGAGCGCCTGGGCCTTCGGTCCGGACATGGCGCACTGCTCGAAGACGGAGATCTCGCCGGTGATGTCAAGGTAGTGCACGCCATTGCGCATGCAGGCGGCGATCATCGGCGGCCCGAGTCGCGCGAAGGGACCGGCGCAGTGGAGGACCACGCGGATTCCCGCGAGGGCGGCGTCGAGCGCCGGGACATTCGCGAGCGAGACGGGGCGCGCCTCGAGTTCGTGCTGCGCGGCAAGCGCGGCCACATCCTTGGGATTGCGCCCGGACAGCACGGGGCGGAGGCCCCTGGCCACGGCCTCCTCGACGATGAGACGGCCCGTGTAGCCGGTGGCGCCGTAGATCAGCAGGGCGTCGCTCACCGGAGGGGGCCAACGGCGGGCGGTATCACGTAGGGCCCGAGGTGCGGACCGGGATTCTGCCACGCCGCGCGCAGCGCCAGCGCCAGCATGCCCCGCGTCTCCTCGGGATACACGACCGCATCGATGTAACCACGTGCCCCGGCATAGCGGGCATCGAGTTGGTGTTCGTAGTCCTCGCGCATGGCCTCGATGGCCTCCTGCACGTCGGGTCCGGGTTCCACGCCACGCGTCTTCGCGGCGGCCAGCGCGGGCCCGTGCACCGCGGCGACGGCCGACTCACCCTCCATGACGGCCATGCGGCCGGTGGGCCACGACAGGATGAAGTCGGGGTCGAAGCCCTGCCCCGCCATGGCGTAGTAGCCGGCACCACTGGCGTGATTCACCGTGAGGACCAGCTTCGGCACCGTGGCGGTGGCCATGGCCTCCACCCAGCGCGCGCCGGCGCGGATGATGCCCTCGTGCTCCGCCTCCCGGCCGACCATGAAACCCGAGACATCCTGTACGAACAGCAACGGAATGCCCTGCCGGTCGCAGCGGTCGATGAAGAACGCCACCTTCTCCGCGCTCTCGGCGTAGATGATGCCGCCGAAACGCGGCACCTCGCCGGACCGGCCCTTGATCAGCCCGCGGTTGTTGACGATGACGCCCACCGGAATGCCCTCGATGCGCGCATCGCCGCAGAGCATCTCGCGGGCGAGGTTCGGCTGGAACTCCTCGAGGCTGCCGGCGTCGAGCAGGGCGCGGAGCATCGCGTGCACGTCGTAGGACATGCGATGGTCCTGCGGCAGCAGCTCGTAGAGGGACTCGGCATCCGCGCCGGCGGCCGCGTCGGGATCGTGCGGGGCGCGGCGCGGCGGCGGCGCGAGCCGGGCGATCTGGGCGCGGACCATGCGCAGGCACTCGGCGTCATCCTCAGCGGCGTAGTGCGCAACGCCACTGACCTCGGTGTGCATCGTGGCACCACCCAGCGTCTCGCCGTCGACGGTCTGGCCGGTGGCACCCTTCACGAGATTCGGCCCGCCGAGTCCCATGAAGGAGCTGCCCTTCACCATCAGGATCACGTCGCTCAGGGCCGGCAGGTAGGCACCGCCGGCGACGCACTGGCCCATCACCGCGGCAATCTGCGGGATTCGCAGGTAGCGGCGCATCAGCGAGTTGTAATAGAAGATGCGGGCTGCCCCGTACTGACCCGGGAATACGCCGCCCTGATAGGGCAGGTTCACGCCGGCCGAGTCCACCAGGTAGATGATGGGAATACGGCAGCGCATGGCGCACTCCTGCGCGCGCAGGATCTTTGGGATGGTCTCGGGCCACCAGGAGCCGGCCTTCACCGTGGCATCGTTCGCGACCACCACGCACTCGCGCCCCTCCACCTGCACGATGCCCGTGATGACGCCGGCCGCCGGCGCCTCCCCTTCATATAAATCGTGCGCGACCAGGAGGCCGAACTCGAGGAATGCCGTACCGGCATCCTTGAGGCTGGCCACGCGCTCGCGGGCGGTGAGCTTCCCCTGCTCGTGCTGTCTGGCGATGCGCGCGGGACCCCCGCCCTGACGGAGGCGCGCCTCAAGCTCCCGGCAGGCCTCCGTGAGCTCGCGGAGGCGGCTCGGACCGGCGCTGGCGCCGGCGCGCGGGCTCTTGCTCACGCCTGCTGGGATTGCCGTTCTGCGAACCAGCGCGTGATATAGTCCACGAGATCGCCCGTCGAGGTCCCGGGGCCGAAGAGCTTCCCGATGCCCTGTGCCTCGAGCGCGGCCATGTCTTCCTTCGGGATGATGCCGCCGCCGGTGATCAGGATGTCATCGCGGTCCTGCTCGCGCAGCAGCTCGAGGACGCGGGGGAACAGCGTCATGTGGGCGCCGGACAGGATGCTGAGGCCCACCACGTCCACATCCTCCTGGACGGCGGCCGAGGCGATCATCTCCGGCGTCTGGTGCAGCCCGGTATAGATGACCTCCATGCCGGCGTCGCGGAGGGCGGCGGCGACCACCTTGGCGCCGCGGTCGTGGCCGTCGAGGCCGGGCTTGGCGACGAGAACGCGAATGGGTCGGGGCATGGGGGAAAGCTACCGCGCGCGGGGACGGCGTTCAACGCGGTTCCTCAG
>JAYQOZ010000351.1:0-2716 GCA_038145035.1 Gemmatimonadaceae bacterium
AAATCACCCCGCGGCGGGCCGCCGCCGCCGCCCAGCCGCGCCTCAGGCCCGCCGTGTCGCCGTGTTACCGGGGTAATCCCGCAGTTGCCGTTTCTAGTGTCCCTCGGCCGAGGGAGGCTCGTCGTTCATTTGTGCACGGCGCACCGCGTCCTGCTCGGCGCGCCATTCCTCGTAGGCGCGCCGGGTGACCTCCCCGGCGAGCTCCCGGTTGCCGAGCCCGAACGACAGTGACAGCGCCCGCGCCACGGCGCCGAAGATGATGGCGAAGGCCGTCGTGACGATTCCCGTCGCCACACCGAGTTCCTGTAGCGACATGAAGATTGCCAGCAGCACCACGCCACCCTTGCCCACCCGCGCGAGGATCGTGCTTCCCGAGAGCGCCGAGGCCGAGGCTGAGATCAGCGCCGCCACCAGATCGCCCAGCACGATGCCGAGGATGATGATCACCACTGCCGCGATCACGCTCGGCACGTAGCTCACCAGCTCGCTGAATGCCTGTCCCAGGTAGTCGATGCCCAGCGTGTCCGCCGCCAGCAGCATCGCCGTGAACAGGATGAACCAGAACGCCACGTTGGAGATCACCCGCGTCGGGGTGAGCGGCGTGCCGGACGAATCCACCGGCGGCATCATGCCGCCGCGCGCCAGCGTCTCGTTCAGGTGCACCCGGCGAAGCAGGCGCATCACCGTGCGCTGCGCGAGGCGGGCGAGGAAATAGCCTACCGCGAGCACCACCGCCGCCCCGAAGAGCGCGGGAATGTAGACCCAGAGGCGGGCGAGGCTGTCGGACAGTCGATCGAGGAACGTCATCGGTCCTCCCGGGAGGACGAGCAAAGGGGGTGAGCCTAGAACGTGAAGCGCAGGATCGAATGTCGGCCCGGCGTCCCGCTGGCGGCCGCAAGCGCAGCCAGCGGGTTGAAGTCCGCGCGGCGCGCAGGGCGCGGGGCGTCGGCCGCGGCGGCGGCACCGAGTTCGTAGCGACGGCCCTGGTCCGCCGGCGGGCGTGCGTACCGCTCCGTCAGCCACACGCCGGTCGTCGCGCCAAGCGCGGCAAAGGCCAGCGTCGGCGCAGAACTCCGTTCGGCCTCGCCGGATAACAGCACGCCGATGCCGATACCCATCAGCGCCCCGGCACCACCGCCGAGTGACACGAACGCCCCGTCGGCGCGCGAGTGGTCGTAGCGTCGCACCAGCAGGCGGTCCGCGCTCCAGACACCGGCCAACCCGCCCACCAGCACCGTGCCCGCGACCGCCTGTGCGCCGGGCGTCGACTCGGCGATCGCCGTGCTCGCGGCCGTCGCACCGATGCCGGCGCCCAGCCAGAGCAGCAAGGCGTCACCGACCGTGACCTCATACGCGGCACGACCGGCGTAGAGACGGCCCAGCGCGTAGCCGAACATGCCCGACGCCGTCGGGAGAAGCACGCGCAGCTGCGGACTCGTGCCCGTACCGTCGGAGTCGTAGGGATCGATGATGTACATCAGCGCCAGCGCCGAGGCGGCCGCGATGTCGTGGCCGACCACCATCGCCTGCGCCTCGCCCTCGGTGAGCCCGCTGCCCACCGCCAGGCCGGTGCCCGCACCGCCAAGTCCGCCGATCAGCGTCATTGCGCCCGCCTCGCCCTCGCGGATGTGCGCCGCATTGGCGAGCAGCAGGCCCGCCCCGGCACCGCGCCAGGCCATCCGCGACGCGAGCACCTGCCGCGCCGGCGTGATTTCCCACTGCCGCGCCGCCTCGTTCGCGGCAAAGAACGCGCCGCCCGCCATCACCAGGTAGCCGGCGATGCGCGTAGCCGGCTCGGAGCCCACCATGGTGGCGAAGGCCGGACCGTACACGGCGAGCCCAAGGATGGTCTGATTGCGCACGAAGGCGCTTCGCATCTCGGGCGTTGTGCGGCGCAGCGTGTCCTGCGTCACCGGCTCGGCGCCGGTCTCACGCGAGAAGTCAAGGCGGCGCGGGGGATCCTGCTGGGCGTGCACCGCGGCGGCGGCGATCGCGAGGAGGGAGACGGCGCGGAGGAGGGGTCGCATCCGCGTCATAATGTAGCGACGGGGGTTCAGTTCCGGGTACCGCGCCTGAGATCGAACAGCACGCTGCGCCGACACTGCGGACAGAGCAGCCATTCGCGCTGCCGCGCATAGCCCAGCCCGAAGCTCCCGCCGCCGATGGCTCGCTCGTGCATCCGCACGGCGCAGCGCGGACAGTCGGCGTGCCCGTCCCGCCCGTACGCCTCGCGTACCAGGCGCTCCTCCTCGGCGGTGAACTGCGCCCGTTCAGTCATCCGACACCCGCAGCACCAGCTTCCCGAACTGGGCGTTGGCCTCCATCCGGGCGAAGGCCTCGGCGCCTTGGCTGAGGGGATAGACCGCGTCGACCGTGGGCCAGAGCCGGCCGGCCGCCAGCTCCGCCGTCACGGCGTCGAACTCATCATCACTGCCCATCGTGGAGCCCAGGATGCTCCACTGGTACCAGAACAGCCGACGCACGTCCATCGTGAGCGCCGGTCCGCTGGTGCCGCCGCAGGTCACGAGGCGTCCGCCGCGCGCGAGGCTCATCAGCGAAGAGGTCCAGGTCTTCTCGCCCACCGTCTCGACGACCACGTCGACGCCGCGGCGATTCGTGCGATCCCGCACCACGCGGGCCACGTCCTCCGGGGCGTGGTTGATCAGCACGTCCGCCCCCAGCGCCTCGGCCCTCGCCAGCTTGTCCGGGCTCGAGC
>JAYQOZ010000352.1:0-2704 GCA_038145035.1 Gemmatimonadaceae bacterium
CGGGTACTCGTGGTGGCACGGCCGCAGCGGCACGGAGCCCGCGGGTACCGCGCCGCCAGCGCCGCCGGCGCAGGCGGCGCAGGCGGCGAGCGCCGAGACCCTGCCTGCGGCAGCGCCGCGCCTTCTCGAAGTGACGATGGGACCGCTCGTCAACCCCTCCGACTCGCTGCGCGCCCTGCGATTCAGCACCGAGCTCGTAGCGGCAAACACCCTCGCGGGTGCAAATTCCACACTTCGCTTTCGGAGCGGGGAGGTACCGGCGGCCACGGTCGCGCCGGTACTGCTGGGCGCGTCGGCGCAGCCGGGGTATCGCGCTCTTGTCGGGGCGTGGTCCGACCGCGGAGATGCCGAAGCCTGGCTCGAGGCGCATCGGGCCACCGGCGAGGTGCGGGAAGGCGTGGGTCGTGTGCTTGAGGCGCCGTTCGCCCTCTTGATCGCCGAGGCGGTCGCGCCGGCGGAGGCGCCAGCCGTGATTGCGCGGTGTGCGGGACGCGGGGTGCTGTGCTATGCCCTGCGGCAGCAGTCGGGACGGGTGCACGTCTATGCAGGCGCCTTTGAATCCGTGAGCCAGGCCACCTGGCTTGCCAGTACGTGGCAGGACGCGACGGGGGAGCTCCCGCGCGTGGCGTATCGAACCGGGAGAGTGTTCTAAGTGCGGTTGACCAAGCTCGAGTTGCACGGCTTCAAGTCCTTCGCGGACCCCACGTACCTCACGTTCGAGCCCGGGGCGACGGCGATCGTCGGCCCGAACGGATGCGGCAAGTCGAACGTCTCGGACGCGGTTCGCTGGGTGCTCGGCGAGCAGCGCGCGCGCCTGCTGCGCGGCGGCAAGATGGAGGACGTGATCTTCCAGGGCTCGTCGGCGCGCCGGGCGACGAACATCGCCGAGGTCTCGCTGCATTTCGAGAACGCGGACGGGCAGCTGCCCGTGCCGTTCCAGGAAGTGGTCATTACGCGACGGCTCTCGCGCAGCGGCGAGAGCGAGTACTTCCTGAACCGCGCTCCCTGCCGCCTGCGCGACATCCACGATCTCGTGCGCGGCACCGGTCTCGGCGCCGACTCGGGCGTGGTGATCGAGAGCAGGATGATCGACGCGCTCCTCAGCGATCGCCCCGACGACCGGCGCGAGCTCTTCGAGGAGGCCGCCGGCGTGGGCCTCTACCGCGACCGCCGGCGCAGCACCGAGCGCCAGCTGGAGGCCACCAGCGCCGACCTGATCCGCATCGACGACCTGATGTCCGAGGTGCAGACGCAGGTGCGCTCGCTGCTCCGCCAGCGTAACAAGGCGGAGAGGCACGGCACGATCACCACGCGACGCTTTGCCGTGGAGCTGACGCTCGCCTCGCGCGAGATGGCGGCCTGGCAGGCGGAGCTCGCGGACCTCGAGGCGCGCCTCGGTGGCCTCCGGAACGCCCTGCCCGCCCGCCAGCAGGCCGTGCGCGACGCCGAGGTCGCCCGCGATGCCGCGCAGGCCTCGCGGGCCGCCGCGGAGACCCAGCGGCACGAACGGGCCGCCGTCGCCGCCACCGCGCGGCAGGCAGTGCTCGAGTTGCAGCAGGAGCTCGCCGTGGCGGAGGAGCGACACCGCAACGCGCTCACGCGTCGCGAGCGCGCGATGCAGGAGCGGGCCGAGGGCCTCGCCTTCGGCGAGCGGCTCAGGGGCGAAGCCGAGGCGGCCGCTGCCGAGGAGGCACATTGCGCCACCGCCCTGCACGAAGCCAATGACCTGCTGCGGCAGAGGGGTCAGGCGGAAGCGCAGGCCCGGCAGGCGGTGGTCGAGGCGCGCAACATGGCCGACAGCGCCGACCGTGGCGTCCGCGACCTGCGCGACCATTCGCGTCGTCTTGAGCTTGAGCGCGAGAACGCGGAGCGTGAGCTCGCCGAAGTCGCTCAGCGCACGGCCGCCTTGGTGGCCGAGCACGAGGCGCTGGCTGACCGGCTCGCGCAGGCCGTGCGCGACCTGGCCGCGGCCGACGAGACGATGACCATCGCCCAGGACGCCGCCACGGCGGCCGAGGCGGCGCTGGAGGCGGCACGTGCCGCCGCCCGCGATGCGCGGGAGCGCGAGGGCACGGCCCGGGCGGACGTGCGCCACATCGAGGAGGAGCACACGGCACAGCAGGGCCGGCTGGCGGCGCTGGAGCGTCTCGAGCGTGAGCGCGTCGGGCTCGCGCCGGCGGCGGCAAAGCTGATGCGTGAGCGCGAGCGCTTCGGCGCTGATGCCATCCTCGGCCCCCTCTCCGACTTCATCGGCGCGGACGCCGAGGCGGCCACGCAGATCGAACGATTCCTGGGCGCCTCCGTGCACGCCGTGGTGGTGCGCGACCGCGCCGCCGCCGACGCGGTGCGCGGCTGGCACACCGAGGTAAACCCCGGCGCGCTGCTGCTGCTGCCGCTGGATGCGCTGCACGCCGAGATGGGTGGCGCGAACCCGGACGAGCTCGCCGCGCGCGTGCGCGCCGAGGGTGTCGGCAGTGGCTGGGTCCGCGCCCTGCTCGGCAAGGTCCGCGCGACCACCGACGGCAACGGCTTTGTGGATGCGCGCGGCGCGATGTGGCTGCCTGCCCGCGACACGGGTGCCGGTCCGTTGGCGCGTCGCGCCGAGCTCGACGCACTGCGCGCCTCGCTGGCCACGTTGGACTCGCGGCGCCAGGACGTGCAGGCCCGGGCCCAGCGGGTGCACGACGAGGTCGTCCGCGCCGAG
>JAYQOZ010000353.1:0-2672 GCA_038145035.1 Gemmatimonadaceae bacterium
CCCCGCCGCCGCCGCCCCCCCCCCCCCCCCCCCCCCCCCCCCCCCGGGGGGGGCGCCCCCCACGCCCGAGTTCCAGTCGGCCGTCGCCGGGGCCCTGGCCGCAGGCCTGAGCCGGCTCCGGGACCCGGGGGACTCGCGGTGACCCGGGCCGGCGCAGCCGGGGTCGCCGTCGCGGGCGTCGTCGCCGGGACGGTACTCGCTGGAGCCGGCGTGTCGTGGTGGTCACACCGGTCACAGCCCGCACCCGCCAGGCCGGCGCCACCGCCCGTGGCCGCACCGCCGGCGCCGCACGCCACCATCACCCTGTTCGATCCGTCGGACGACGGACAGGACCTCACGCCGGTCGAGCAGGAGATTCCGGCCGGCTCTTCGCCTGAGGACCAGGCCCGGCTGGTCGTGGAGGCCGCCATCGAGCGGGGGGCTCTTCCGGACGTGGGACTGTGGCCGCCCGGCACGGCGCTCCGCACCTACTTCAGCGGGACCTCCGGCGAAACGGTCGTGGACCTGGCCGGCCTGTCCACCCGCGGACTGGGCGGCGGCAGCACAACCGAACGGCTGGCCGTCAGCGCCCTGCTGCGCGCGATCGCCGTCAACGTCCCCCACGTGACGAGCGTC
Organism: Gemmatimonadaceae bacterium; assembly: GCA_038145035.1. GTDB lineage: Bacteria > Gemmatimonadota > Gemmatimonadetes > Gemmatimonadales > Gemmatimonadaceae > Pseudogemmatithrix. Next base: position 616 of record JAYQOZ010000353.1, read on the forward strand.
CGGCTGCTGGTGGACGGCCAGGACCCGTCCGCCTTCGGGCACCTGGATGCCCGGCGCGGGTTCGCCGCCGACCGGCAGGGGCTCCGCCCGGCGCCAATCCCCCGGTGACCCCGCCGCCCGGCGGGGAGCAATCGGCTACACTGGCAGACTTATGCGCGTCGACGGCCGCCTGCCTGAGCAACTCCGTCCCACCCGGATCGTCCCGGACTTCTCGATGCATGCCGAAGGCTCGGTGCTGGTGGAGGCCGGCCGGACGAAGGTGATCTGCACGGCCAGCATCGAGGACCGTGTGCCGCCCTTCCGGCGGAACTCGGGCAAGGGATGGGTGACCGCGGAGTACGGGATGCTGCCCCGCGCGACCACGACCCGGATGCAGCGGGAGGCCTCGACGGGCAAGGTCGGCGGCCGGACCCAGGAAATCCAGCGGCTCATCGGCCGCTCGCTGCGGGCCGTCACCCGGATGGAGGAACTCGGGGAGCGGACGGTCACCCTCGACTGTGACGTCATCCAGGCCGACGGCGGTACGCGGACAGCCTCCATCACCGGCGCCTTCGTGGCGCTGGTCCTCGCCCTGCAGAAGCTCCGCGAGCGGGACCAGCTCCGGACGATGCCGGTGTCCGACTACGTGGCCGCCGCGTCGGTCGGGATTGTCGACGGCACGCCGATGCTGGACCTCGCCTACACGGAAGACTCGGCCGCCGAAGTGGACATGAACCTGGTCAAGACCGGGGGCGGCCTCTATATCGAGGTCCAGGGGACGGCCGAGGCGCTGCCGTTCGGCCGCGAGTCGCTCAACCAGCTGCTCGACCTGGCTGACGGCGGTATCCGTCAGCTGATCGCCATCCAGAAGAGCCTCGTCGGATCGCTCCTGACCAAGTGACGGCGAAGGCCCGCGTCCTGGTCGGCACCACCAACCAGGGCAAGCTGCGCGAGATCCGTCAGCTCCTGCACGGCACCCCCTACGACGTGGTCGGGCTGGACGACTGCCCCGGGCTCCCCGAGCCCGAGGAGACCGGCACGACATTCGACGCCAACGCGCGGATCAAGGCCCTCGCCTACGCCCGCGCGTCCGGGCTGCTCACCGTGGCCGAAGACTCGGGGCTCGAGGTCGATGCTCTCGGGGGTGCGCCGGGCGTCCACTCCGCCCGCTACCTCGGCCGCGAAGCCACGTACCCCGAACGCTTCGCGGCAATTCTCGCCGGCCTCGCGGAGCGCCCCGGCGCACCACGAACCGCCCGGTTTGTCTGTGCGCTGGCGGTGGCCGACCGGGAGGGCATCCTGTTCGAGACGCGGGGTGCGCTTGAGGGCGAGATCGCCGAGGCCCCCCGCGGGACGGGAGGGTTCGGCTACGACCCGATCTTCCTCGTGCCCGAGCTTGGCTGCACCACGGCAGAGCTCACCTCGGAGGAGAAGCTGGCCATCGCCCACCGCGGCCAGGCGGTGCGGATGCTGGGCCACTGGCTCGGCGCACGCGCCAAGGCCCGGTAGCCGCCCGTTCAGCCCTGGCGGAGCAGGACCCGCCGGACGGCGTGGTCCCGGCCCTTCTGCAGGATCACGTGCGCGCGCTCCCGCGTGGGCCGCACGTTCTGGCGGAGGTTCACAAGGTTGATCCGCTGCCAGATGTCCCGCGCCAGCTCCCGTGTCTCCTCCACCGACAGCGCCACGTAGCGGTGGAAGTACGAGGCGGGACTGGTGAACACCGTATTCCGCAGCGCGAGAAACCGCTCCACGTACCAGTGCTCGATGTCCGCCTCATCGGCGTCCACGTAGATCGAGAAGTCGAAAAAGTCCGACACGAACAGCCCCTTGCCCGCCTCGAGACGGTTTGTCTGGAGCACGTTGAGGCCTTCGATGATCACTACGTCCGGCCGGCGAACCACCTGGTATTCCCCAGGCACGATGTCGTAGCGAAGGTGCGAGTAGACCGGAGCCCGCACCTCAGGCTCGCCGGCCTTCACGTCGGCGAGAAAGCGCAGCAGCCCCCGGACGTCGTAGCTCTCGGGAAACCCCTTCCGGTCCTGGAGGCCCTGGGCCACCTGCATCTCGTGCGGCAGGAG
>JAYQOZ010000354.1:0-2666 GCA_038145035.1 Gemmatimonadaceae bacterium
ACGTTCGCCCGCGACTGCGCCTGGATGCCCTGCGAGGCGTCGACGACCAGGATGGCGCCCTCGCAGGCGGCCAGCGAGCGCGAGACCTCGTAGGTGAAGTCCACGTGCCCGGGCGTGTCGATCAGGTTCAGCTCATATGTCGTGCCGTCCTTGGCGTCGTAGGACATCCGGACGGCGTTGAGCTTGATGGTGATGCCGCGCTCGCGCTCGAGGTCGAGCGTGTCGAGCACCTGGGCCTTCATCTCCCGCTTCTGCAGCATGCCCGTGGCCTCGATGAGGCGATCGGCCAGGGTGGACTTCCCGTGGTCGATGTGGGCGACGATGCAGAAGTTGCGGATCAGGGACGGCGCGGTCACGGCAGGTGGAGCGGGAGTGTGGCGGAAACCAGCTAGCCCTGAAAGCTAGTGGCGGCCCACGCCGGCTCCAACGGGCTGGGTCAGCGCTGTCGGATGGCGAAGACGCGAACGAGGGGAGGGCCGTCGGCGTTACCGGGCGCGCGCCGGCTGGAACAGCCATCGGTCGCGGCTAGAATTCGCCGCATGACGCTCCCCACGCCCTTCACGCCTGCCGGCTTCTCGGTCACCGTGCCGTAGCCGGGCGGCTTGGACGCGTCCCGCCGCGCGTCTAGCTTTCGCAGGCTGATGGCTGCACCACCCGCGGACCGGCTCCGGCCCGACCTGATGGATCCCATGACCCTCGCGGCGCTCGGTCGCCTCGAGGTCATTTCCCGTTGGCTGGTGGACGGGATGCTCACCGGCATGCACCGCTCGCCGCGCAAGGGGTTCTCGGTGGAGTTTGCGGAGCACCGGCCCTATCAGCCCGGCGATGACCTCCGCTTCATGGACTGGAAGGTGGCGGCGCGCGCCGACCGCTGGCTGATCAAGCAATTCGAGGAGGAGACCAACCTCCGTGCCACCCTGGTGCTCGACGTCTCGCGCTCCATGGACTGGCGCTCGGCCGACACGCTGCTGACCAAGCGGCAGTACGCGGAGCAGCTGACGGCGGCGCTGGCACTGCTGCTGATTCGCCAGCGCGACGCGGTGGGCCTGATCCGCTTTGATGATGCCATCCGCTCGGTGCTGAAGCCTGCCTCGCGTACCGTCCAGTGGAAGCGCATCCTCGGCGCCATCGCCGAGCTCGGTGCGGGACCCGGCTCCGATGCCGGCGGCGCGCTGCGCCAGGCCGCGCAGCTGGTGAAGCGCCGCGGCATGGTGGTGCTGGTCTCCGACCTGCTGATGGAACCGGCGGAGGTCGACGCCGCCGTGCGCGTGCTGCGCGCGCAGGGCCACGACGTCACGGTGCTGCACATCCTCGATCCGGCTGAGCGCACGCTCGCCCTACCGGTGGGCGAGGCGCTATTTGTGGATCCGGAGCAGGGCGCGTCGCTGGCCGCCACGCCCTCCGAGGTGCGCGAGGCCTACGCCGCCACCGTGGCCGAGGCGATGGATGAATGGCGCACGCTGTTCTCGGCCTCGGGTGCATTCTATGAACCGATCCTGACGGACCAGCCCTTTGGCGTGCCGCTGCGCCGCGCCTTCGCCAAGCGGCAGCGCCTCCCGTGAGCTTCCTCGCGCCCTGGGCGCTGCTGATGGCGGCGGCGGCCGCCGTGCCGCTGCTGCTGCACCTCCTGCGCCGTCGCACGGGCACGCGGGTGGACTTTCCCGCCGTGCGCTACCTCCTGCGCGCGGAGCGCGAGCACGCGCGCGAGGTGCGGCTGCGGAACTTCCTGCTGATGCTGCTCCGCGTCGGCATCGTCCTCTCCATCGCGATGGCCATCGCCCGGCCGGTGGGCCTGATCCCCGGCATCGGACACCCGCCCACCGCGGTGGCCTTGGTCCTCGACAACTCGCTCTCCAGCGCCGCCGCCGATGCCGACGGCCCGGTGCTCACGCGCCTGCTGGACGGCGCGCGGGCGGTGCTCGACGCGGCGCGGCCTGACGATGCGGTGACGCTCGTCACCATCGACGGCGAGGCGGCGGGCGGGTCCGTGGAGACCCTGCGCGGCAGCCTGGGGTCCCTGCGCGCCATCGACGGCGCCGGCGACGTGGCGGCTGCACTGGCCCGCGCCCGCACCGTCCTGGCCGCGAGCGAGCAGCCGGAGCGTCGCCTCGTCGTGCTCACGGACGCGCAGGCCTCGCAGTGGCGCGACGTCCCGCTGTCCGATGCGACCGTGTTCGCGGCCCCGAGCACGCCGCGGCCGAACCGCAGCATCGTCGGCGTCGAGGTCGAGCCGCCGTTCTGGAATCCGCGCGGCGCCGTGCGTGCCACCCTGCAGGGCGATTCCGCGTCGTGGCGCCTGCAGCTCGAGGGCCGGTCCGTGGCTAGCGGCACCGCGGCGCCGGGCACGCCGCTCCTCGCACGCGTGCAGCCTTCGACCCCCGGCTGGCTCGCCGGGTCGCTGGAACTCGAGCCCGATGAGCTGCGCCTCGACGACCTGCGGCACTTCGCCGTGCACGTCGGTGAACCGCCTGGCCTGGACGTGGATGCTGCCAGCGGAGCCTTCATTCGCGGCGCCATGGACGCGCTGGTCTCCGGCGGGCGCGCGCGCCGCGGATCCGAGGTCTACGTCGGCACGGCGGAGCGGGCCCGCCGCCCGGGCCGGCTCTTTGCCGCCAGCGATCCCCTGCGCGTGGCCGACGCGAACCGCGCGCTGGAGCGCGCCGGGG
>JAYQOZ010000355.1:0-2661 GCA_038145035.1 Gemmatimonadaceae bacterium
GCCGAGACCGGCCAGGGCTCGCTCTTCGGCGACTTCGGCGGCGAGACGGAATCGGACACGCCGCTGCAGCCCAGCCTTCCCCTGGTGCAGGAGTTCTCCGAGGGCGAGCGGCTGACGTCGGAGAAGGCCATCCTCGGCTTCTATATCTCCGGCCACCCGCTCGAGCCCTTCCGCGCCGAGTGCGAGCTGCTGGCCTCACATACGGTGGCGCAGCTGGGGGAGTGGAGCCCGGAGGCGATGGCCATCGCCGGTGTGATCACGGGAGTGAAGCGACAGATCTCCAGGAAGTCCGGGGCCGAGTTCGCGCGGCTGACCGTGGAGGACTTCGCCGGCTCCGCCGAGCTGCTCGTCTTCCCCGAGGCCTGGGCCGCGATCGGCGACCGGGTGCAGACCGACGTGCCGGTGCTGATCAAGGGCGGCTATTCGCGTCGCGACCAGGGCGCCGACAACCCGGCGTTCATCGTCGAGGGCATCACCCGCCTCGCCGAGTTGCGGGCCACCGGCCAGTTTGCCGTTGCCCTGGACCTGGACGCCGAGACCTCCCTGCCCGCCGACGTGATGCGCGACGTCCGGGCGGTGGCCGAGGCCCATCCCGGTTCGGCCCCCTTGGAGCTACGTTGGAAGGGTCCTGATGGGAGCCCGGCCCGCCTGCGGTCGAGCTCCCTGAAGTTGTCCACCGCCGGTCCGGCCCTGCTGGAGCTACGCTCCCTGCTGGGCCCGGAGCGGGTGCGTCTCGTTCGCGGGAGCTGAGATGGGCACGTCCGCCCTGGAGTTCGAAAAGCCGCTCGCCGAGCTGGAGCGCCAGATCGAGGAGATCCGCAAGGTCGCCGAGGAGCAGAAGCTCGACGTCGGCAAGCAGATTGCCCCGCTGCAGCAGAAGCTCGGCGAGATGCGCCGGGAAATCTATCGCAACCTGACGCCGGTGCAGCGCGTGCAGGTGGCTCGCTCGGCGCGCCGGCCCTTCACGCTGGACTACCTGCGCCTCGCCTTCACCGACTTCATCGAGCTGCACGGCGACCGCGCCTTCCGCGACGATCCCAGCATCGTCGGCGGCTGGGCCCGGCTCGACGACGAGACGGTGATGGTAATCGGCCACCAACGCGGCCGGGACACCAAGGAGAACCTGCACCGCAACTTCGGCATGCCCCACCCCGAGGGCTACCGCAAGGCGCTGCGCCTGATGAAGCTGGCCGAGAAGTTCCACGTGCCGATCATCACGATGATCGACACACCGGGGGCCTGGGCCGGACTCGGCGCCGAGGAGCGCGGGCAGTCGGAGGCCATCGCGCGGAACCTCTATGAGATGAGCGACCTCGCGGTGCCGATCATCGCCCTGGTGATCGGCGAGGGTGGCTCCGGCGGCGCGCTGGCGCTCGGCGTCGCCGACCGCATCCTCATGATGGAAAACTCGGTCTACTCGGTGATCACCGTCGAGGGCTGCGCCGCCATCCTCTGGAAGGACGGCAAGAGCGCCGAGATGCGCGAGAAGGCCGCGGCCTCGCTCAAGATCACGGCCGAGGACCTCGTGAGCCTCAGGATCGTGGACGAGATCATCCCCGAGCCGCCGGGTGGCGCGCACGTCAACCACGCCGACACCGCCACGGCGGTGCACGACGCACTGCTGCGGAACCTGGACGAGCTGCGCAGCCTCAAGCCCGACAAGCTCGTGCGCCGCCGCCGCGAGAAGTACCTCAAGATGGGTGCTTTCGACGAGTGACGGCCACCGCGGTCGCGACCCATCTGGTCGAGGTCGAGTTCAAGGGCAACCGGCGGGTCTTCTACCAGTTCCAGGGTGAGGAAGCGCCGGCGGTCCGGACCGCCGTCATCGTGCAGGTGGACCGCGGCGAGGACCTCGGCCGCGTGTACAGCACCGGCGAGCGCGCCGACCGGCGCAAGGCGGGCACCACGCACGGCAAGGCCGCCCCGGCCGAACTGCCGAAGCTCGTGCGCCTTGCCAAGCCCGACGAGGTGGACCGAGCCGTCCGCCTGCGCACGGACGAACACGCGGTGCGGAAGGCCGCGATTGAGTTCGCCCGCGAGCTCAAGCTCGACCTCAAGATCTCGGACACCGAGTGGCAGTGGGACCGGCGCAAGCTGACCTGCTACTTCACCGCCGAGGAGCGCGTGGACTTTCGCGAGCTGGTGCGCCGGCTCGAGCGGCGCTTCTCCACGCGCGTGCACATGTGGCACATCGGCGTGCGCGACGAGGCCCGGCGCCTCGACGGTATCGGTCGCTGTGGCCGGCAGTTCTGCTCGGCTTCCTGGCTGCCCGAACTGCGCCCCGTGAAATCCAGCACCGCCAAGGACCAGCGGCTCTCCACGCTGAACCCCTCACAGATCTCCGGGACCTGTGGCCGGCTGATGTGCTGCCTGCGCCACGAGCACGAGTTCTACGTGCAGCAACGCAAGCGATTCCCGAAGGAAGGGAAGATCATCGTGACCACGGCCGGAGAGGAGAAGGTCGTCGCCAATGACATCTTCCGCGACCTCGTGACGCTGCGCTCGCCCGAGGGCGAGCAGCGGACGATGCCGCTCGCCGAGCTGCGGCGCGAGACGGCGCCCGGCGTCGTGCCGAGCGAGGAGGAGGCGGCGGCGCGCCCGGGTTCGCTCGTGACGCTCGGGCGTGCCGCCAATGCCGGCGGCAGTGCCGCGGACGAGGGC
>JAYQOZ010000356.1:0-1934 GCA_038145035.1 Gemmatimonadaceae bacterium
CTTCTGGACGCCGCCCGCCGCCTCGAGCGTCGTCTCGATCAGCCGGCGCTCGAGGTTGTTCACGGCGTCCTTCAGCGAGAGCCCCTCGGGCGGCACGGCGAACTGCGGGATCTCGAAGGTGGGCGGGCGCCGCACGTGCTCCGGGATGAGGTCCGCCCCGATCCGGGATCCCGTGGCCAGCACGACGGCGCGCTCGATCACGTTCTCGAGCTCCCGCACGTTGCCCGGCCAGTCGTACTCCATCAGCTGATCGAGGGCGGCCGGCTCGATCTCCAGCGGCCCGCGCTGGTTCTCTTCCCGGTACTTCTGCAGGAAGTGCTGCGCCAGCAGCGGGATGTCGTCCTTGCGCTCCCGCAGCGGCGGCAGGTAGACGTTGATCACGTGCAGCCGGTAGTACAGGTCCTCGCGGAACCGGCCGTCATCGACCATGCGCTTGAGGTCGCAGTTGGTCGCCGCCACGATCCGCACGTCAACCTTGATCGTGTCGGTGCCACCGAGGCGCATGAACTCCCGCTCCTGCATCACGCGCAGCAGCTTCGCCTGTGTCTCCAGCGGCACGTTGCCGATCTCGTCGAAGAAGATCGTGCCCTTGTCCGCGAGGTCGCAGAGGCCCTTCTTCGGCGCGACGGCCCCGGTGAACGCGCCCTTGACGTGGCCGAAGAGCGTGGACTCGAGCAGGTCGTGCGGCAGGTTGCCCGAATTCACCGTGACGAACGCGCGGTCCGCGCGTGGCGAGTTGCGGTGGACGGCCCGCGCCACCAGCTCCTTGCCCGTGCCGCTCTCGCCGGTGATCAGGACGGTGGAACGGCTGGGCGCCGCCTGGATCACCAGGTCGAACACCTGGCGCATGCGGCTGCTCCGGCCGATGATCCCGGAGAACCTGGGGGCCTGGGCGTGCAGGTGCTGGCGGAGCGCCAGGTTCTCGGCCATCAGCCGCCGCCGTTCCACGGCGTTACGGACGACGGTCAGGACCTCGTCGTTCTTGAAGGGCTTGCTGATGTAGTCGAAGGCGCCCCGCTTCATGGCGGTGATGGCGTTCTCCACGGACGCGAACGCGGTGACCATCATCACCGGCAGTTCGTCGTCCGCCTTCCGGAGCTCCTCGAGCAGCTCCAGGCCGTCCATGCCCGGCAGCATCACGTCGAGCAGGGCCGCATCGAGGGGCACCGTTCGCGCCAGCTCGAGCCCGTCCCCCGCGGTCGCGGCCAGGTGCACCCGGTACCCCTCCCGGGTCAGCAGCGTCTCGAGGATCTCCCGCATGATGGCCTCGTCGTCCACGACGAGGATCGCGCCGGCGGCCCCGGGCGCCGTCACCGGGCCACCTTGAGCGGGGAGGCCTGACGCCCGTCCCGCAGTGCGGGGAGCGCAATCGTGAAGCGGGTTCCCTGGCCCTCGAGGCTCTCGCACGTCAGGCGGCCCGCGTGGTCCTGCACGATGCCGTAGGCGATCGAGAGGCCCAGCCCCGTGCCCTGGGCACCGCTCTTCGTCGTGAAGAACGGGTCGTAGATCCGCGCCAGGTGCTCCGGGCGGATGCCCGCGCCGGTATCCGCCACCTCCACAACGACCTCGTCGGCGTCGATGCGCGTCGCGACGGTCAGCCAGCCGCCGCCCGCCATCGCGTCGCGGGCGTTCAGCACGAGGTTGAGCAGTACCTGCTGGAGCTGGTACTCGGCACCCATCACCCCCACCGGCTCTGCCGCCAGCTCCCGCCGGACGGTGATGCGGCTCTGCGCCAGCTGGTGCTCGAGCAGCGACAGGACGTCGGCAATGACGCGGTTCAGGTCCACCGGCGCGGTATCCGCCGGGCTGGCGCCCCGGCGTGCCAGGCTCAGGAGCGAGTTGACGATCCGGGAGGCCCGGAAGGTCTGCTTCTCGATCTTCTCGAGCATCGCCGTCCGCGGGTCGTCCGCGGCCGCCCCCACCCGCAGCCGCTG
>JAYQOZ010000356.1:1944-2655 GCA_038145035.1 Gemmatimonadaceae bacterium
GTCCTCGGCCGCACCCTCCAGCAGCAGCTGCGTGTAGCTCGAGATGCCGGTGAGCGGCGTGTTCACCTCGTGCGCCACGCCGGCGGCCAGCAGACCCAGCGACGCCATCTTCTCGGAGATCTGGAGCTGTTCCTCGAGGCGCACCCGGCCCGTGATGTTCTCCACAAGGACGAGGGTGCCCTGCGGCACCGTCGTGGCGCCCCCGAGCGGCCGCAGCGGCACGACCGTGATGTTGACGAGCAGCCGCCGGTCCGGGTTGTCACCCCGGGTGGCCAGCGGGACGCGCCCGAGGGCGGCGCCGATGGGCGATTCGGTCCGTGCGCCGCGGATCGCGTCCACCAGGGGAGCGTCGAACAGCTCCGCCAGCGGACGCCCCTGCGCCTGGGCCCTGGGCACGCCGTAGAGGGCCGCCATGGCCTGGTTCCAGCTGACCACCCGTTCATCGAGGTCCACGACGAACAGGCCGCTCTCCAGGGACTCGACGATGCCCTCGTTGAACTCGCGGAGCCGGTCCAGCTCGGCGGCCTTGGTCTGCAGCTGCCGGTACAGGCGCGCGTTCTCGAGCGCCGTCGCGATCTGGCCGGAGATGGTGACCAGCAGCGTGAGGTCCTCGCTCGTAAGCAGCTCGGACCGCTCGCGCTGGCCGAGCGCGCGCGCCGCGGTGATGCCGTCCGCCCCGATGCAGGGCACGAAGGAGAAGAGCCCCCGGTC
>JAYQOZ010000357.1:0-2645 GCA_038145035.1 Gemmatimonadaceae bacterium
GATCTCATATGTAAGGTGCAGAAGCCCGCGACCGACGAGATCGCCGCACTCAAGCCGGGCGCGCATCTCGTCTCCCTCCTGGCACCCTCCACCAGCGCCGACGCCATCAAGGGCCTCGACGCGCGCGGCGTCACGGCCTTCGCCCTCGAACTGGTCCCGCGCATCACGCGCGCCCAGTCCATGGACGTGCTCTCCTCCCAGGCCACGGTGGCCGGCTACAAGGCCGTGCTGATCGGTGCAGGGGCACTGAACAAGTTCCTGCCGATGCTCACCACGGCGGCCGGCACCATGGCGCCGTCCAAGTGCTGCATCCTCGGCGCCGGCGTCGCCGGGCTGCAGGCCATCGCCACGGCGCGACGGCTCGGCGCGGTGGTCTCGGGCTTCGACATCCGCGCCGCGGCCGCCGAGCAGATCCGCTCGCTCGGCGCCACCGTGGTGGCCCAGGACCTCATCGCCGCCGACAGCGAGACCGCCGGCGGTTACGCCAAGGAGCAGAGCAAGGAACAGCAGGAGGCCATCCAGCAGGCGCTGCGGGAACACCTGAAGGGCATGGATCTCGTCGTCACAACCGCGCAGATCCCGGGCCGGCAGGCGCCGCGGCTCATCTCCACCGAGACGGTGAAGACCATGGCGCCGGGCGCCGTGATCGTGGACCTGGCCGCGGAATCGGGCGGCAACTGCGAGGCCACCAGGGCGGGCGAGACGGTGGACGTGAACGGCGTGCAGGTGATCGGCCCGGTGAACCTGCCGGCCTCGATGCCCTTCCACGCGTCGCAGATGCTTTCCCGCAACATCCTCACCTTCGTGCAGCACCTCCTCACCAGGGAGGGCACGCTCAACGTCGACCGCGCCGACGAGATCACGGGCGCGATGATCGTCACCGGGAGAACGGCCTAATGGACCTGATCGGATTCATCGTCGTCTTCATCCTGGCGACCTACCTCGGCGCCTCGCTCATCGGGCGGGTGCCGCCGACGCTGCACACACCGCTGATGTCGGGCGCGAACGCCGTCTCCGGCATCACGGTCGTCGGCGCGATGGCCATCGCCGGCCACTCCGACTACGGCATGCTCGGCACGGTGCGCGGCTTCCTCGCCATCGTTTTCGCGATGATGAATGTGGTCGGCGGCTACGCCGTCACCGACCGCATGCTCGAGATGTTCAAGAAGGCGCCGACGGAGGGTGGCAAGTGATCTCCCCCGCCCTCGAACGCCTCCTGTATCTCGTCGCGGCCCTGATGTTCATCACGGGCCTGCGCCGCCTGCAGAGCCCCGATACCGCGCGCGCCGGCAACCGCCTCTCGTCGGTCGGCATGCTCGCGGCCATCGTCATCACGCTGCTCAGCACCAAGACCGTCACCTATGGCACCATTGTCGCCGGCCTCGTCGTCGGTGGCGGCATCGGCCTCTGGATGGCCCGCACGGTGCAGATGACGGCCATGCCGCAGATGGTCGCCCTGCTGAACGGCGTGGGTGGCGGCGCCTCGCTGCTCGTGGCCTCCTCCGAATACCTGCACGGCGTCTCGCTCGGCGAGCACGCCACGGTGGACGTGGCGCTGTCCACGCAGCTCGGCATCCTGATCGGCGCCGTGACGCTCACCGGTTCGGCCATCGCCTGGGCCAAGTTGCAGGAAGTCATGACGGGCAAGCCCATCGTCTACGGCGGTCAGAAGACGATCAATGCCCTGCTCTTCGCCGCCATCGTCGGCATGGCCGCCTGGATCGTCGTGGCGCCGACCGTGCCGATGTGGGCCTTCTATGTGGTTGTCGGGCTCGCCCTCGTGCTCGGCATCCTGCTGGTGATCCCGATCGGCGGCGCGGACATGCCGGTGGTGATCTCGCTGCTCAACTCGTACTCGGGCATCGCCGCGGCGATGACGGGCTTTGTGATCAGGAACGAGGTGCTCGTGGTCTCGGGCGCGCTCGTGGGCTCCAGCGGCATCATCCTCTCGCAGATCATGTGCAAGGCGATGAATCGCTCGCTGGCAAACGTGCTCTTCGGCGCCTTCGGGGCCACCACCGCGAGCAGCGGCAAGAGCGCCGAGGGCCTCACGGTCAAGTCCACCAACGTGGAGGAGGCCGCCCTGCAGCTCGCCTATGCGCAGCAGGTGATCGTGGTGCCGGGCTACGGCCTCGCGGTGGCGCAGGCGCAGCACCAGGTGCGCGAGCTGATGGACCTGATCGAGAAGCGCGGCGGCACGGTGAAGTTCGCCATCCACCCGGTGGCGGGCCGCATGCCGGGCCACATGAACGTGCTGCTGGCGGAGGCGAACATCCCCTATGACAAGCTGCTCGACATGGACGAGATCAACCCGGAGTTCGAGCGCACCGACGTGGCGCTGGTGATCGGCGCGAACGACGTGGTGAATCCGGCGGCCCGCAGCGACCCGGGCAGCCCGATCTTCGGCATGCCGATCCTCGACGCGGACCACGCGAAGCGCATCATCGTCATGAAGCGCGGCATGAGCGCAGGTTTCGCGGGCATCGAGAACGAGCTCTTCTACAACGACAGGACGCAGATGCTCTTCGGCAACGCCAAGGACACGCTCACCAAGCTCGTGGCCGAGGTGAAGCAGGTGTAGGGTCGCGGCCTATGGCGCGGCGGGTGCGGGCAGCCCCGCCCCCCCCAGCCGCGGGGGGGGTGGG
>JAYQOZ010000358.1:0-2627 GCA_038145035.1 Gemmatimonadaceae bacterium
TGCTGCGGCAAACTCGGGTCGGCGCGGGGCGCCTCGGGGGCGCGGCCGCCGCGTCGGCGTGACGCACCCGGGCGCCACGGCCGCGGAGGCCCTATCCGTCAAGGACCTCACCAGCGCGGCCAAGGACGTGCTGGAGGGAGCGTTTCCCAGGCTTTGGATCCGCGGCGAGGTCTCGGGCTTCAAGGCCTATCCGAGCGGGCACTGGTACTTCACGCTCAAGGACGCCGAGGCGCAGGTCAGCGCGGTGGTCTGGAAGGGCGCGACGTTCCGCATCCCGGCGAAGCCCACCGATGGCATGGCGGTCCTAGCCTACGGCCAGCTGACGGTCGGGCCGGCCAATGGCAAGATGCAGTTCAGCATCACGCAGCTCACGGCCGATGGCGAGGGGCTGTGGCAGCGGCAGTTCGATGAGACCAGGGCCAAGCTCGAGGCCGAGGGGCTGCTCGATCCGGCGCGGAAGCGCACCCTGCCGCGCTTTCCGCGCACGGTGGCGGTGATCACCAGCAGCGAGGGCGCTGCGCTGCGCGACATCCAGTCCGTGATCCGCCGCCGGCATCCCGGCGTAGACGTGGTGCTGATTCCGGCGCTGGTGCAGGGCGAGACAGCGCCGGATTCGCTCTGCCGCGCGATGGCCACCCTGGGGCGCTGGGTGCGCGGGGAGGGACGCTTCGGCGCCGAGCCGCTGCCCCCGCCGGAGGTGCTGATCATCGGACGCGGCGGTGGCTCACGTGAGGATCTCTGGGCCTTCAATCACGAGCAGGTGGCGCGTGCCATTGCGGCGTCACCCATTCCGACGATTTCCGCGGTCGGGCACGAGACCGACGTGACCATCGCGGACCTGGTCGCCGACCTGCGGGCCGCTACCCCCAGCGTGGCGGCGGAGCACGCGGTGCCGGTGCTTGCCGAGGTGCGTGAGCAGGTGCAGCAGCTGGCGGGCATGATGGCCGACGGGCTCGAGGACCGGATCGCGGTGGGCGGCCGCGAGCTCAAGCGGCGCGCGGATGCGCTCTCGCAGCGCGCCCAGCTCGTCACCGAGCGACGGCGGAATCGCGCGTCGCGGGTGGCGGACCGGCTTGCCCAGCTCGCCCCGCGGGCCGTGGAGCGGCGACAGTCGCGCCTGCGGGCGCTTGCCGCCGGGCTGGAGGCCCGCTCGCCGCTCGCCGTGTTCCAGCGCGGATTCGTCGTCGCTCGCGGGCCCGGTGGTGCAACCCTGGCCAGTCGCGCGGCGTTCGTCCCCGGTACACCTTTCGAGCTGCTGTTGCGCGACGGGCTCGTGCAGGCCACCACCGATGCCGTCCGCACGGACGCCCCCCATCTGCCGGCCCAGTCCCCATGACCTTCGAACAGTCGCTCGCCCGCCTTGAACAGATTGCCAGCGCACTGGATCGGGACGACCTGCCGCTTGAGGAGGCGCTGAAGCTCTTCGAGGAAGGCATTGCCCGGCTGCGCGAGGCCAACGCCGCGCTGCAGGACGCCGAGGGCAAGGTGCGCACCCTGCTCGAGCAGGCGGAGGGGGTCTTCGAGGTGAAGGAATGAGCGGCGCCGGCGTCACGCCGGTGGATTTCACCGCGGACCGCGCCGCCGTCGCAGACGCGCTGGAACGCGTGGCGGAGCGCTACCTCGCCGGACGCAATGACCAGGTCACCGCAGCCATCCGCTACGCGCTGCAGGGCGAGGGCAAGCGCCTGCGCGCCATCCTCGTGATGGCGGCGCACCGCGCCGCGGGCGGGACGCGTGACGTCAGCGGGCTGGCCGCCGCGGTGGAGGTCGTGCACGCCTACTCGCTCGTGCACGACGACCTGCCGTGCATGGACGACGACGACATGCGCCGGGGACGTCCGACGGTGCACAAGGTGTACGGCGTGCCGGCCGCCACCGCCGCCGGGATGGCGATGGTACCGCTCGCGGCCCGTGCCGCCTGTGACGCCGCGGTGGAGATGGGGCTCGAGGAGCCGCTGGTCGGGGAGGTCGTGCGCACGCTGATGCGGGCCTCCGGTGCCACCGGCATGATCGGCGGCCAGCTCCTCGATCTCGAAGGCGAGGGCACCGAGCTCGACCTCGCGCAGCTCGAGCGCATCCACCGCTGCAAGACGGGGGCGCTGATCGAGGCTGCCATGCGACTCGGCGGCCTCGCGGCCGGCGCGGCGTCCGACAAGCTGGACGCCTTCGCGCACTACGGCGCGTCGGTGGGACTCGCCTTCCAGATCGCGGACGACGTCCTGGACATCACCGCCACCACGGACCAGCTCGGCAAGACCGCCGGCAAGGACCTGGCCTTCCGCAAGAGCACGTATCCCGCCCTGTTGGGCATTGCGGGAGCCAAGGCGCGGGCCGAGGCGTTGGTCCAGGAGGCCTGCTGCGGGCTCTCGGATCACGGGGCGCTCACGCCGGAACTGGAGTATCTCGCCTGTTTCACCGTGGCCCGGCGCTCGTAACGCACTGGCGCCCGACGTCCCGCGCAGGCAACCTACGGTGTCCTCTCCTCGCTAGCCTCTCCTGATATGAGCCTTCTCGATCGCGTGCAGGGCCCCGCCGACCTGCGGCGGATGGACCCTGCGGAACTCGCCGCCCTCGCCGAGGAGCTGCGGCAGTTTCTCATCGCGACCTGTTCCGTGACCGGTGGGCAC
>JAYQOZ010000359.1:0-749 GCA_038145035.1 Gemmatimonadaceae bacterium
CCCCGGCACTGCGCGGCGCGCAGCCGCGGTACTCGCCCGGCACGACGCGGCCCCGGAAGACCTCGCGGCGCACGCGTTCGCTGGTCATCCAGCCGTGGACCGTCCAGCCCTTGAGCCGCCGGAAGGCCCGCTGGCCCTCGCTCGGCGTGCCCTCGCGGGATTCGCCCCAGGCAATCTCCTGCTGGCGCTGGGGCTCGCGCAGGGCGACCCATCCCGCGCCGTGCGTGGTGACGGCGTGCGCCTCGAGCTCGGCAATCCCGCGCCGGAGGCTCTCGCGCTCCGCCTCCGGCAGCCACTCCGCGATGAGCAGGTCGATGAACTGCGGGACCTGCACGTCGAGCGCGCCGGGCGTGTCGCTGCGTGGCAGGATGGCGTCGGCGACGGCGGCGACCGTCGCGCGTTCGTCGGCCGAGAGGTGGCTCGCGAATTCCCCGGAGGCGGCGATGCGGCCGTGAGCCGCTGCGCTCCAGGGGACATCGGGCATGTCCGCGTGCAGGAGCCGGGGCAGCGCCGCCGTCCCGGCGAGAGCGACCAGCGTGCGGCGGGAGAGGGCCATTCGTGCTATATCCGAAGGGTGAGGGGGAGGGGCAAACCTGCCGCCTCGGGCCGTCGGTCGCCAGAGCGACGATGTCGACCGGCGATCCGGGATGCATCCAAGCCGATGTCGGGTGCCGCGCCACGGCTGCGCATTTACTGGTGTTGCCACCACACACGGATCGGCACGATGCCGCCTCGAGCCGATTTACTCG
>JAYQOZ010000359.1:759-2609 GCA_038145035.1 Gemmatimonadaceae bacterium
CTGGTGTTCCCACCACACACGGAGCGACACGATGACGACTCGACGCGATTTCCTCGACAAGATGATGGTCGGCGGCCTGGGGGCCGGCGGCCTCGCCCTCGGCCTGGCCGCGATCCCCGACGCACTGGAAGCGGCGGCGCCCCCGATGGGCCAGTCGGCCTGGGATACCAGCTGGCTCGGAAAGCTCGACACCCGGATTCGCGCGGTGTTCGACTGCGCCGAGGTCGAGCGCGGCTACGGCGTCTGGCGGGCCAGCGCCTGGACCGGTCAGTACCAGGCCGCGCGCGGCACGCCGGTCTCAGAGTTGTCCACGGCGCTGATCATGCGCCACAACGCCGTGGTGCTCGCGATGTCGCAGGAGTTCTGGGATCGCTACGGGGTGGCGAATGCGAGCATCGAGCATCCGCTCACCGGCCAGAAGATCACCCGGAATCCGGCCCTGCTGGGCCCGGCCGACGGCGTGCCGGAGCCCTACGCCAACTTCGCGCTGCCGAAGTTCCTCGAGCGCGGCAATGTCGCGCTGGCCTGCGATGCGGCGCTGCGGATGCTGATGGTGCCGCTGGTGGTGACCAAGGACGGCGTCTCGCCGGACGAGGCGCGGAACCGCGCCATCGCCGGGATGGTGCCGGGCGTCATCCTGCAGCCCTCGGGCGTCTTTGCGGCGATCGCGGCGCAGCAGGAGCGGCAGGCGCAGTACATCCGCGCCAGCTGAAGCGGCGGAGGGGCGCCACGCGGCCCGGAAACCCGTGCATATTGCGAGGCATCCCTGATTGAATCGCGGGGCGGGACTGGGGAGATTTCCCAGGTTCCGCCCCGCGCGCATGACCACCCAGCCAGTGCCCCAGACCACGCCCCCGTCTCCTCCGGACGGCCGCCCCGACGCGGCCGAAGCTCCCGTCGCCCCCGAGCGCCTGCTCGGGCAGCGGCTGGTGCTGGTGCTCGGCGTCTATGTCGTGGTGCGCACGGTGTTCCTGGTGGACAACCGCGCCGCCTTCGCCGGCCTGCCCTGGGACGGCATCGCGGGGGCATTCGCGCAGGGCCTGCGCTTTGACCTGTCGGCCATCGCGTACTCGAACCTGCCGTTCATCCTGCTGAGTCTCGTGCCGGCCGCGCTGCTGGCGCGCCGCTGGTACCAGGCGCTGCTACGCACCCTGTACCTGCTCACCAACGCGGTGCTCACGGTCATCATGATGGGCGACGTGGGCTACTTCCCGTTCACCGGCACCCGCGTGACGATGGATGT
Organism: Gemmatimonadaceae bacterium; assembly: GCA_038145035.1. Lineage (GTDB taxonomy): Bacteria > Gemmatimonadota > Gemmatimonadetes > Gemmatimonadales > Gemmatimonadaceae > Pseudogemmatithrix. The sequence continues at coordinate 2,003 of JAYQOZ010000359.1, forward strand.
GTTCGCCCTGAGCAACGAGGCCACGGCGCAGGCGGACCAGCTCTTCGTCAACTTCGCGGGGCTGACGGCGATCGGGCTGGGGCTCATCGCGGCGCTGGTGCTGGCCTATCCGCGTGCGCGTGACGGCGTGGCCTCCCGCGGCTCCTGGGGCCGGGCGACGCTCCGCAGCCTCGGGGTCATCGTCCTCACGTTCCTCGCGGCCCGCGGCGGCTGGCAGAAGAAGCCGCTCAAGCCCATCCACGCCTTTGCCAGTGGTGAGCACGCGCTCGGCATCCTGACGCTCAACAGCGCCTTCACGCTCCTGCATTCCGAGCGCGAGGGCAAGCTGGCGCCCGTCGAGCACTTCGCCAGCGACGCCGAGGTGGAGGCGCTGCTGCCGGCCGTCTACGGGGACAGCGCGCGCCTCCCGCGCGTGGCGCGTCCCCAGAACATCGTGCTGCTGGTGCTGGAGAGCTTCGGCAGCGAGTACTGGGGCGGGGAGGACCGCGAGGCGCCGGAACTGACGCCCTTCCTTGACTCGCTGGCCACGCAGGGCGTGTTCTACCGCGACGCCTTTGCCAACGGGCGCCGGTCGATGGACGCCCTGCCGAGCATCCTGATGGGCGTG
>JAYQOZ010000360.1:0-2585 GCA_038145035.1 Gemmatimonadaceae bacterium
GCACCCATATGCACCTCCACCACATACACGCCGCGGCGCCGACGCCTCCCGTGCCGCCGTCGCCGGGCGTCCCGGCGCCGACGGCAATCATCAATGGCGTGCCGCAGTCCCTGTCGGACGTGCAGGCGCTGCGCGCCCAGCGCACCGAGTTGTCGAACCAGCTGCGCTCGGCCGAAGGCCGCCGCGACGAGATCGCCGACCAGCTGAAGGAGGGGGTGTCCGCCGCGGAGCGCCCGGGCCTCGAGGCGCGCCTGCAGCAGCTCGATTCGCGCATCCTGCAGATCGAGGGCGAGATTGAACGTACCGGACAGCTGATCGCCCAGGCCCCCGGACAGTACCTACGTGCGAGCAGTTCGACTCAGACCCTTCCAGACGGAATCCCAATGCGCCCCGACGTCACGGCCATCGCGGTAGTCTTTACGATCTTCGTCCTCGCCCCGCTCTCGGTTGCAGCCGCCCGTCTCCTCTGGCGCCGGGCCACGAAGGGTCCGGTACAGCCGGCCATCGACAAGGAGACCGCCGAGCGGCTCCGTCGGCTGGAGTCCGGCGTGGACGCGATCGCGATCGAGGTGGAGCGAATCTCGGAAGGCCAGCGGTTTGTCACCAAGCTCATGGCGGAGCGGGACAAGCATCGGATTGAAGCTGGGTCTTGAGAGGGGAGCTGGCGGCTTCCCGCCACAGGGCCAGCCGTTTGTCGGCGCAGCGAGCCTTCAGCTCGAGTAATACGACGCATTCTCCTCGATATAGCCCTTGGTGAGGTCACAGCCATAGGCCACGGCCCGGGCCTCGCCGACGCCAAGGGAGATCTCGAGGTCCACGACCTCGGCGCTCAGCGCCTCGCGGACCGTGGCATCCTCGAAGGACAGGCGCTCGCCGTTGCGGACCACCTGGTGGCCGTTGATCCAGGCATCGGTGGTCGCGGGGCGGACGGTGCACTCGAAGCACTTGCCCACCGCCATCAGCAGGCGCCCCACGTTCGGGTCCGCGCCGTGGACCATCGTCTTGACCAGCGGGGAGTTCAGGACCGACTTCGCGATCCTTCTCGCCTCGCCATCGTTGCGGGCGCCGCGCACCGTGACGCGGAGCAGGTGCTCGGCGCCCTCGCCGTCGCGGCCGAGGGTCTCGGCCATCCGGATGCAGCCCGCGATCAGGGCCTCGCGGAAGCGGGCCTCGTCCACCGCGCCCACCATCCCGTTCGCGAGGATGGCGCAGGTGTCCGACGTCGAGGTGTCCGTGTCCACGCTCAGCATGTTGAACGAGCGGTCAACGGCGTCGTGCAGCAGGCGCTGCAGCACCGGGGCCTCGATAGCCGCGTCGGTGAAGATGTAGGCCAGCATCGTCGCCATGTTCGGCTCGATCATGCCCGAGCCCTTCGCCACCCAGGTGATGGTCGCGTCGCCTACCGAGCAGGAGAAGGCCTTCGGGAAGGTGTCCGTGGTCATGATGCCTTCAGCGCCGAGCAGCGGATTGTCCTGCAACTCGGCCTGCATGCCCACGACCCCGCGCTCGATCTTCTCGATCGGCAGGGGCACGCCGATGACGCCGGTGGAGCTCACCAGCACCCGGTCCGGGGAGGTCCCCAGCTCCTTGGCCGCGGCAGCCGCCATCCGGCGCGCGTTCTCCACGCCCGCGGCGCCCGTCGCCACATTGCTCACCTTGCTGTTCGCGATGATGGCCAGGAGCCGCCCGCCCTTGATCGTCTCGCGGCCCAGCACGATGGGTGCGCCCGGGAAGTGATTGCGTGTGAAGACCGCGGCCGCGTTGGCCTCCACCTCGGAGGCGAAGAGCGTGAGGTCCTTGGCCTCGGGCTTGAGGCCGACGTTGCGGCTGGCGCAGCGGAAGCCGCGCGGGAAGCGCGGGCGGTCGTGGAAGACGGCGGGCATAGGGCGGGAATCTTAACGATTTCCGGGGCCGGGAGTCTGACGGGGTGACCACGGTGCCCCCACCGTCACGGAACATCCTGAGGAGCACGACCATGCGTACCACGATCCGCAGCCTTGCCATGACCGGCCTTTTTGTCGGCGCGACGGCTGTCGCCGGCGCCCAGGCCCCAGCCCGCCAGGGCCCTCAGGCCGGCCGCCCGATGCCGCGCGGCGCCGGCGTTACCGAGATCCTCAACGCGCGGCGCGCGCTGGACCTGACGCCGCGGCAGGTGGCGCAGCTCGATTCGATCGAGCGCACGCTCTGGGCGGAGCGCCAGAAGACCGAGGCGGCGATGCGCGAGCGGCAGGAGGGCATGCGCCAGGAGATGCAGCAGCGCATCGCGCGCGGCGAACGTCCGGGCGCCGACCCGGCGGCCCGCGATTCGCTCCGCGCGTCGATGCAGGCCCGAATGCAGGAGCTGCGGCCGCAGATGGAGCAGATGCGGCGTCGCGACTCGACGGCCCGCGCGGCCGCCGACCGGATCCTGAACGACACGCAGCGACAGAGGCTGCGCGAGATGGATGCGGAGCGTCGTGGGTTTGAGCGTGGCATGGGTGCGGGCCGCGCCGGTGGGCGCGGTGGCATGCGCGGTGGCATGCGCGGTGGCATGCGCGGTGGCATGCGCGGTGGCATGCGCGGTGGCATGCGCGGTGGCATGCGCG
>JAYQOZ010000361.1:0-1112 GCA_038145035.1 Gemmatimonadaceae bacterium
GACCAAGACCAAGGACGTGCGGCCGGTCTATCCGTCCATCGCCCAGTCGGCCCGTGTGCAGGGCGTGGTCATCATCGAGGCGACCATCGGCCCGAACGGCAAGGTGACCGACACACGCGTGCTGCGGTCGATTCCGCTGCTGGACCAGGCGGCCATCGATGCGGTGAAGCAGTGGGAGTTCACCCCCACGACCCTGAATGGACAGCCCGTACCGGTCATCATGACGGTCACGGTGCAGTTCACGCTGAACTGACGTAGACCACGATTTTCCAGAGCCCGAGGCGTGAGCCTCTTGTTCCCCCTGCCCATGAGACGAGGCGGCGGGGCCAGCGTGACCGACAAATCGTCTCTAACTAGATTGCGGAGGATGTCGTAATGGGTGGCGAGCTGAACCTTGTTGAAATTGCCCAGACCATGACCGGCCCGGCCATCGCGGTGGCCGTGGTGCTGTTCATCATGTCGTTCTGGTCCATCGGTGTGGCAATCGAGCGCATCTACACCTACTCCCAGGCGCGGAACCAGTCGAAGCTGTTCGCTCCCCAGGTTGCCAAGCACTTGAAGGACGGGCGCCTCAAGGAAGCCATCGCCCTGGCGGGCTCCAAGGACTACCGCTACAGCCACCTCGCGAAGGTGGTGGGTGCCGGCCTGCAGGAGTTCCAGTACCAGAAGGAAGCGGGCCTGGCCGGCAACCGCGATGACGTTCTGGACACGGTGCGTCGTGCCATCCAGCGCGCCACCGCCCTGACCGCGGCCGACCTCAAGAAGGGCGTCAGCGTGCTGGCGACCATCGGTTCGACGGCCCCGTTCGTCGGTCTGCTGGGCACGGTTATCGGCGTTATCAACGCGTTCGTCGGCATTGCCTCTGCCGGCGGTTCCAGTGGCATCGGCGCGGTCTCGGCCGGTATCGCCGAGGCGCTGATCGAGACGGCGCTGGGTCTGTTCGTCGCCATCCCGGCCGTGTGGTTCTACAACTACCTCACGGGCCGGATCGAGCACTTCAACGTGGAGATGGACAACTCCTCGTCTGAGCTGGTCGACTGGTTCATCAAGAACGCGGCCTAGGACGGAATCCGGTGGTGCCGGCTGCTGGACCGCGTGTCCGGCGGCCGGCC
>JAYQOZ010000361.1:1122-2578 GCA_038145035.1 Gemmatimonadaceae bacterium
CCCGCCGCGCCCCCGCCCCCCCCCCCCGGGGGGGGGGGGGGGCCGCCCCCCCCCCCGCGGGGGGGGGGGGGGGGGGGGGGGGGGGGGGGGGGGGGGCCCGGGGGGGGCGCCCCCCCCCCCGACCCTGATTTCGAGGAGCGATACCGATGTCTATGTCAGTGGGCGGCGAGGAAGGGGCCGTCAAATCCGAGATCAACGTCACGCCGCTGGTGGACGTCATGCTGGTGCTGCTGATCATCATGATGATCGTGGCGCCGATGCTGCAGAAGGGCGTCCCGGTGAAGCTGCCGATCGCCGAGCACAGCAGCGACAAGCCGGAGACCCAGGACCAGACGGTCGTAGGCGTCACGGCGGACCGTGGGGTCTACGTGAACTCCGTCCAGGTGCAGATGTCCGAACTGCGCGTGAAGATGGAGGAGGCGCTGGAGTCCAAGTCGGCCAAGATCGTCTACATCAAGGCTGACGAGGATGCCCCCTACGAGAGCGTGATGGAGGCCATGGACCAGATCCGCATGTCCGGTGTCGAGGACATGGGGCTCATCACGGAGCGCAAGCCCGAGGCCGGGGGAGGTAACTGATGTCGGCTCACAAGCACCACGGCGCCGACAAGGTCTTCAAGGCCAAGTCCCTGGCCGCGACCTCCGAGATGAACATCACGCCGATGATCGACGTGCTGCTCGTGCTCCTGGTCATCTTCATGGCGGCCCTGCCGCTCGGTCTCCCAGAAGGGCGTGGACGTGAACCTGCCGGCGGAGACGCGTTCCGCGCAGCAGCAGGCCCCGGACATCAGCCAGATCGTGCTGGAGTACTCGGCCGACCGGAAGATCGCGGTGAACAAGCAGGACGTCACCCTGCCGGAGCTGGAGGAGAAGCTCCGGACGATCTTCGAGGAGCGCAAGGACAAGACGATGTTCATCTCGGCGGCGGGCACCCTCCGCTACGGGGACGTCGTCGAGGTCATTGACGCGGCCAAGGGCGCCGGCGTCGAGAAGGTCGGCATCGTGACCGAGGGCATGAAGCGCGCTGCGGCTGCCGCAGCCGGCCAGTAGGTCCGCGACCCTTCACCCGGTTCGTCCGGAAGAGAGCAGGGCTGGAACCCGCGATGGCGGGCCCAGCCCTTTTTCCTTTGCTTCGGTCCTTGCGGCCCTGTTCCAGATGGGTCCGCGCCGTGGACCCGCAACCGCAAGCGTGGCTCAGGCGCTTTCCTGGGGCTCCCAGCGGTTCACCAGGTCCATCAGGGACTCCCGGGTATCCCTGGGGTCGTCCTGTGCCTCGTCATGCCACTCCAGGGCGTCCTGGATGGCGCTGGAGATGGTGTCGCGCCGGAAGGGCTTCGTCACATAGCCCACGATGCCCGGCCGGAGGGTGACACCCGCGTCCAACTCGTCCAGCCCGGTCACCAGGACCACGCCAACCCGGGGAAACCGCTCCCGGATCTGGCCGGCCAGCCAGATAC
>JAYQOZ010000362.1:0-2561 GCA_038145035.1 Gemmatimonadaceae bacterium
CGGCTTGCTCGGCGGCGGCCAGCTCGGCCGCAGGACGGCGATGGCCGCCCGCACGATGGGCTACGAGGGGAAGGTGCTCGACCCCGAGCCGCGCTGCCCGGCGCGAGGCGTGGCGACGGAGACCATCACGGCCCCCTGGGCGGACGCCGAGGCCGCGGCGCGGCTCGCCGCGGGCTGTGCGGCCGTGACGTTGGAGATCGAGCAGATTCCGAGGCCCTCACTGGAGGCCGTGGCACACACCGCGCCACTGCACCCCAGCGTCGACGCCGTGTATGTCGTGCAGGAGCGTGCCCGGCAGAAGCAGTGGCTGGAGCGGCAGCACTTCCCGCTCGGCGCCTTCGCGGTGGTCACCGACGCGGACGCCACGGCCGCCGCCGTGGAGCGCCTGGGCCCGAGCATCGTGAAGTCGGCGATGGGCGGCTACGACGGCCGTGGCCAGGTGCGCGTGAAGGCGGCAGCCGAGGGCCACGCGGCGTTCACGTCGCTCAGGGCGCCGGTCTGCGTCGTAGAGGCGTTCCTCGACATCACGGTGGAGATCTCGGTGCTGGTGGCCCGCCGCGCCGATGGCACGAGTGCGGCCTACCCGCCCTCGCGGAACCTGCACACCGACGGCGTGCTCACCTGGGCGGTGACGCCCTCGGGCGTGGATGCCGATCTCGCAGAGCGTGCCGAGACGCTGGCGCGGGACATTGCGGCGGCGCTGGGCATCGTGGGGCTGCTCGCGGTGGAGATGTTCGTGCTGCAGGACGGGACGCTGCTGGTGAACGAACTGGCCCCGCGGCCACACAATACGTATCACCACTCCGAGCGCGCGCATCCGACCAGCCAGTTCGAGCAACTGGTGCGCGCCATCTGTCATCTGCCGCTGGGCAGCGTGGAGATCGTGCGGCCGGCGGCGATCCACAACCTGCTGGGTGATCTGTGGTCGAACGGCGCCCCCGACTTCCCGAAGGCGCTGGCAATCCCCGGCGTGCGCGTGCATCTCTACGGGAAGCACGAGGCGCGGCCGGGCCGCAAGATGGGGCACCTCTCCGCCGACGGCGACACCCCGGAGCAGGCGCTGGACCGCGTACTGGAAGCCTACCGCGCAATCCGCTGAGACCCAGCGGGGAGGAGACGATGGCGACCCCGAAGCCAACGTTCCGCGACTTGGACGCACAGGAATGCATCGCCCTGCTGGACCGGCACCGGGTCGGCCGCCTCGCGCTCTCGCACAAGGACCGCGTGGAGATCGTGCCGATCCACTACCTCTACGACGACGGCTGGCTGTACTGCCGCACCGCGGCGGGCATGAAGCTCGAGACGGCCAGCCACAACCGCTGGGTGGCGTTCGAGGTGGACGAGATCGACGGCCTCTTCGACTGGCGCTCGGTGGTCGTGAAGGGCGGGCTCTACCTGCTCCGGAACGAAGGGAGCGAGCATGAGCAGGCCATCTACGGGAAGGGCCTGCGGCTGGTGCGGCGGATCATTCCCGAGGCACTGACTCCGGAGGATCCGGTGCCGGAGCGGGCGATCCTGTTCCGGATCCATGTCGATGAGATTTCGGGGCGGGTGGCGAAGTCGTCCTAATGCGCCGCGGCGACGGGGAGGAACTCGGGGCACCGCCAGTGATCTGCCCCGGTCGCTGAGTCAACGGTCTCCCCGGAACAGTGCGTGATGCCGGCGGCCCCGCGCGCTACCGCCCAGCCACCGCGTACCGCAGCAGAACCTCGCGCAGCCGGTCCAGGGGAATCGCCTCGACCGTCCGTCCGTTGCCGGTCACGGTCGTCGCCATGAAGAGCGAGTTGTAGATCGCCTCCTCCGTGGCCTCGACCACGCCCTGGAAGAGCGCCGACATCTGCTCGTTCGCCAGCTCGATGCTGCTGAGGCGCGCGGCGTCGAAGGGACGGCGGACCTCGGGGGCCGTGGAAAAGGCCAGCGCGTAGTCGCCACTCCCGTTGGAGGCGGAGCTGCCCGTCCGGGCGAGACCCATCATCGCGCGGGCGGCGAGGCGCTCGAGGTTGCGGTCGCTGAGCGGGGCGTCGGTGGCAATCACGATCATGATCGAGCCGTCGCCGTCATCCGCGCCCGTGCCGCGGGGGGCCTGAAAGGCCGCGCGGCCCAGCTCGCGGCCCACCGGCGCGCCGAGCACCTGCAGGACGCCGCCGAAGTTCGATTGCACCAACACGCCCACCGTGTAGCCGCCGTAGCGCTCCGGGAGCACGCGGGAGCTCGTGCCGATGCCGCCCTTCCATCCGAAGGCGATCGTGCCGGCGCCTGCGCCGACGCTGCCTTCCGCCACCGGGCCAACCGACGCGCGCTCGAGCGCACGGCGCACCGCGGCCGGCGTCACCGGGCGCGCGCGGATGTCGTTCAGGCCGCCGTCGTTGGTTTCGCCCACCACGGCGTTGATGGAGCGCACCTGCTCCATGCCCGGCGCGGCGAGCAGCCACTCGACCATCGCGTCCGCTGCACGCCAGACGCAGAGGGTGCAGGTGAGTAGGCACGGCGTCTCGAGCTCGCCGAGTTCCCGCAGCTGCGAGACGCCCAGCAACTTGCCGAAGCCGTTGCCCACGTGCAGC
>JAYQOZ010000363.1:0-2534 GCA_038145035.1 Gemmatimonadaceae bacterium
CCTTCAACGTGCTGCCGACGATCATCTTTTTCTCGGCGCTGATGTCGGTGCTGTATTACCTGGGCGTGATGCAGCTGATCGTGAAGGGACTGGCATGGGTGATGCAGAAGACGCTGCGCACGTCGGGCGCCGAGACGCTGAGCGCCTCGGGCAACATCTTCCTTGGGCAGACCGAGGCGCCGCTGCTCATCAAGCCCTTCGTCGGGCAGATGACGCGCAGCGAGCTGAACACGGTGATGGTCGGCGGCTTTGCGACCGTGGCGGGCGGCGTGCTTGCGGCGTACGTGGGCATGCTCTCGGGCTGGTTCCCCGACATCGCCTCGCACCTGCTCGCCGCCAGTGTGATGAATGCACCGGCTGGTCTCGTGCTCTCCAAGATCCTGCTGCCCGAGACCGAGACGCCGGTGACGCGTGCGGGGCTGGGCGACGCGGCGGCCGCGATGGAGACCGCCCCGCCGCGTCCGGGGCGCTGGCGTTTTCTCAGCCTGGGCCGCGGCAGCGCCGACGGCGGCGTGATCGAGGCCGCCGCGAGCGGCGCGGCGCAGGGCGTTCAGCTCGCCATCAACGTGGGCGCGATGCTGATGGCCTTCGTGGCGCTGGTCGCGCTGCTCAACGCGCTGCTCGGCTGGGGCGGTGCGCTGGTCGGCGTGGAGAACGCCTCGCTGCAGGGCATCCTTGGCGCGCTCCTGCGGCCCCTGGCCTGGGTGATGGGCGTGCCGTGGCAGGACACGGCCTACGTGGGCTCGCTGATCGGCATCAAGGCGACGCTGAACGAGTTCGTGGCGTACGCGCAGTTCGGATCGGATCTCTCGGCGGGCCAGCTGCTGCAGCCGCGCTCGGCGATCATCACGACGTATGCGCTGCTGGGCTTTGCGAACTTCAGCTCGATTGCAATCCAGATCGGTGGGATCGGCGGGCTGGCGCCGGAGCGGAAAAGCGACATTGCCAGCCTCGGGCTCCGCGCAATGGTCGCCGGCAATCTCGCGGCGTTCATGTCCGCCTCGCTCGCCGGGATGCTGGTCTAGCTCCGTGTCCGATACGATGAAGCCGGCGACGCGCCCGCCCTGGTGGGAGCTCGCCGGCTTTGTTGCGTGGGCGCTGCTGGTGGCGGTACTGACGCTGACGCCAGAGCGCGGCTGGTCACCGCGTCAGGCAGCAGGCTGCCTGCTCTGTGGCGAGCTTGGCGGCGCGGACCAGGTGTTCTACCGAGGGCTAGCCTACGGGATCATCAGCCGGAGTCGCGCGCTGCTGGCGGCTTCGGTGGCGGCGCCGGCGCTGGTGATTGGACTCACGGGCTGGTTGCTCGAGCCCGTGCAGACCGACGGCCTGTACTACGCACAGTGGGTGCCGCGGCGGCCCTACTACGCGCGCTGGAACGGGCGACTGCTCGATGCCCAGGTGGCGGGTGGGCGGACCCCCATCGGCCGACTGCGGGACACGGATCGTGAGCGCGAGGCGCTGGTGTCCGGCCATCCCGTGGAGCTGACGTTCCGTCGTGGCAGCGCGACATCGTCGCTCGCGGCCATCTAGGTGGTGATGGACGACGTGCAGCGCGGGTGGACCGGATGGTGGGCGTGGGCGGCCTCGCTGCTGCTGGCCGTGCCGGTGGGACGCGCTGCAGGCTTGGCCTGGCCCGGGGCGGCCGAGGGGCTCGCGGCACTGGCCGTGATGGCCGTCGCGTGGCGGACACGCGACTCGATCCAGCGCGCCACCTCCACGTGGGGCAACAACGGCTCGCCCGAATAGACGGAGGGCGTCCCTGCGATGTCGCGCGGCAGCTTGTCGCGGCTCACGGATCCCTTCGAGATCAGGACCGGAACAACGATGACATCGCGGCCCGTGATGGCGCGCTGCATCTCGATCAGCTCCCGTGTGCGGAGCACAGCCTCGGCGCGCACTGCGGCGGGGGCGTCGTCGCGCACCAGCTCCACTCGCACGTCGCGGAACCCGCTCCAGCGCCGCACGCTGTCGGCCACCGGCCGCAGGTTTGCCATCCAGGCGGCGTAGTCCTCCGCCGAGTTCGGGCCATGGCCGACGATGAGCAGGGCGCGGGCGGCAGGTGCATCTCCCGTGCTGCTCAGCAGCGCGAGGGCGCGATCGGTGAGGATGCGCGCCATTTCCGGAGCGTCGTCGAGCGCCGGGGTGAGCGTGATAGGCAGCGCGGAGCTCGGGCGCTCGATGCCTGCCATATGGAGGTGGTGCTGCATCGTCTCATCCAGCACCTCCGTGGCGCCGGTGAGGTAGCGGATCTGCTCGTAGTGCCCGCTGTGGCTCGAGACCAGCAGCGGCACGACGACCACACGCGAGACCCCTGCGCGCTCGAGCCGGGCGACGGCATCCTGGAAGCGCGTCCGCGCGGCGTCCGGCCCCATCAGGAAGCTGACCTCCACCGGCCCCCCGGTGCGGGCGGACCTCGCGGCCGCGATCACGCCCGCGTTCCAGGTGGAGTCGCCGCCGTGCGCGACGAGGATGGTGCCCGTCGCTTCCGCACGCTGCGCCTGGGCGGGCGCAGTGACTGCAAGCAGGAGAGGGAC
>JAYQOZ010000364.1:0-2532 GCA_038145035.1 Gemmatimonadaceae bacterium
CTTAGAAGGCTGTTGCTCTATCCACCTGAGCTACTGGCGCTTCGGATCCACCGTGTCCTGTTCGCATCTCTGTACCACACTGCATCGGGGCGGCCGGATTCGAACCGGCGACCTCCTGCTCCCAAAGCAGGCGCGATACCGGGCTACGCTACGCCCCGCAATCAGACACCAAGGATAGTCAGCTCAATGCGTTCGGTCAACTGACGCTGCACAGCCCTGCGCGCAACGACGGCATCGCCAGCGCCAGCACGCCGCGCAGCGCACGCGCACGGTGACTCACCGAGGCCTTCTCCCCCGCACTCGCCTCACCGAAGCTCTTTCCGAGCTCCACGCTCACGAAGTATGGATCGTAGCCGAAACCGCCGTTGCCGCGCGCGGCGTGCGCGATCGCTCCCTCCACGCGCCCCTCGGCCCGCCAGCACTCCGCGTCGCGGACCAGCACCGCGGCACATACGTAGCGCGCCTCCCGCGCCGTGACGCCCTCCAGCGCGCGAAGCAACACCGCGTTGTTCCCTGCGTCAAGCGCGGCACCGGTCGCGGCACTCCCGGTCCAGCGCTTGCTGTGCACGCCGGGCGCCCCGTCGAGCGCATCGACTTCCAGGCCGGAGTCCTCCGCGAGCACAACCCGCCCTGGCAGGCGCGACGCGAAATGCCGCGCCTTCGCCTCGGCATTCTCGGCGAAGCTCGCAAAGACCTCGAGGCCGATCTCGGCGGGTGATTCCGCAATCCCGAGCGCGTCGAGCGTCTCGACAGCCACGTCAGCCTCCGCACACAATGCCGTCAGTTCGCGGATCTTGCCGGCGCTCCGCGTCGCGAGCACGAGCGGGCGCGCGGTCGAGGCGCTCACGCCTGCGCGAGGGCGCGCGCCTGCGCGGCGTCGAGGGCACGGATCCCCGCGTGCGCCAGGTCGAGCAGCGTATCCAGCTCGGCGCGCGAGAAGGTGCCGTGTTCACCGGTGCCCTGCACCTCCACGAAGCGCTCCGCGCTGGCCATCACGACGTTGGCATCCACGTCGGCGCGCACGTCCTCCGCGTACTCGAGGTCGAGCACCGGACAACCATCCACCACGCCGACACTCACCGCCGCCACCCGGCGCTGCACGGGTGAGACCTCGATGCGTCCGGTGCGCACCATCCACGCGAAGGCATCGACCACTGCCACGGAGGCGCCGGTAATGGCGGCCGTCCGCGTACCACCGTCGGCCTGCAGCACGTCGCAGTCGACCTTCAGCGTGAACTCGCCCCAGCTGAAGTCGTCGAGCATCGCCCGAACGCTGCGGCCGATGAGCCGCTGGATCTCCTGGGTGCGACCGCCGACCTGCCCCCGCTCGCGCGCCGTGCGCGTGTGCGTGGCACGCGGCAGCATGGCATACTCGGCCGTCAGCCAGCCCTCGCCGCGGCCCTTCTTCCAGCCGGGCACGCCGTCCTCGACCGAGACCGTGCAGAGCACGCGCGTATTGCCGAAGGCGATGAGGCAGGATCCTTCGGCGTTCGGGGCGGCATGGCGTTCGAGGGAAAGGGGGCGCAGCGCATCGATCGCGCGGCCGCCTGGACGGGAGGCAGGCATCAGGCTCGGAGTTTGGAGACGGTGGCAGTGGTGGAGTGGCCCGGCGTGAGCGGGACAATCACGACGCGGCCGCCGCGTGCGAGCACGACGTCGGCGCCGGCCACATCCTCAGGGCGGTAGTCCCCGCCCTTCACGATGACATCGGGCTGGAGCCGCTGCACCAGGGCCGAGGGCGTATCCTCGTCGAAGATGACCACGGCATCCACGCCTTCGAGCGCGGCGAGGACATACGCCCGCTCACGCTCCCCGCGGATGGGACGCTCGGGCCCCTTGTTCAGGCGACGCACCGATGCGTCGGAGTTCACGCCGACGACGAGGTGCGCGCCCTCGGCGCGGGCCGCACGCAGGACGTCGACGTGCCCGGGATGCAGCAGGTCGAACACGCCGTTGGTGAAGACCACGGGGCCCGCGCAGGCGCGACGCCAGCGCAGGGCCTCCTCGTGCGAGAGTAGCTTGTCGGCGGGAGCCGGCACGGGCCTAGAAGGTCCCGACGGCGCGCGGCTCGAAGTAGAACTCCTTCACGATCCCCGGGAGCGTGATGAGTTCGTAGTACTCGGCCCAGATCTCGATCGTGCCGGTCCGGCGACGCACCTTCACCTTGTTGGCGTTCTCGGGGAGGTGCAGTGAGTCGGCAAAGTCCCGGAGCCGACGCTGGATGGTCATGTCCGAGCGCTTGCCGGCGAACCGCGCTTCCTGCTGCATGCGGTCACGGTACTGGTAATAGTTCCAGAACGGCCGGCCGATGCTGATGCCGAAGTAGCCGATGGCCAGCACCAGAAAGATGCTGAACAGGCAGCCGAGCGTTCCCCTCCCTGCGCGCGCCCTCACCATTGCGATTGCGCTCCCTCGATGACGTCATTGACGATGCGGGCGATGGCCTGCTTCCGGCCCGTGGCCTCCGAGCCTTCCGCGTACTCTCCCTCGGCCTGGATGCCGACCTTCGACCACAGGACGGTACCGGACACC
>JAYQOZ010000365.1:0-2525 GCA_038145035.1 Gemmatimonadaceae bacterium
CCCCTGACGATTCCCCCCATGGTTCAATTCAAGCTGACCGACGAGGTTCTCCGCCTGATCTGGGCGGAGCGCCGCATTTCCCGCGCGGAGATTGCGCGCCGCCTGGACATCTCGCGGTCCACCGTTTCGGAGAACGTCGAGCCCCTGCTGGCGTCCGGGCTCGTGGCCGAGGCCGGGGAGGGCAAGTCCCGCGGCGGCCGCCGCCCGATCGTCCTCGAATTCCAGGACGGGGCGCTCGACATCCTTGGGGTCGATGTCGGCGCCACCCACGTGTGGGTGGTGCGCACAGACCTGCGCGGCCGCATCCTGAACAGCGCGCGCGAGGACTTTCCCGTCCGCGACGATCCGGACGGCGCGCGCGCCTTGGTCAAGCGGCTCTGCGCCGAGGCGATGGCGGGCTCCAACAAGGACCGCCTGGTAGGCATCGGCCTCGGCCTGCCGGCGCCCGTCGACCCCAGGCACCCTGAGCTGCTGCCCGAGGTCGGTATGCCGGCCTGGGGCGGGAAGCACGGCTTCTTCAAGCTGCTCAAGGGCTATGCCGTGCCCGTGCTGGTGGACAACGACGCCAATTGCGGCGCGCTCGCCGAACAGTGGTGGGGCGGCGCGCAGGGACTTGAGGACTTCGCGTTCATCAAGGTGGCCACGGGCATCGGTTCCGGGCACATCATCGGCGGGCGCATCCAGCGCGGCGCGAAGGGCGTGGCGGGCGAGATCGGTCACGTGGCGATCGATCCGCGCGGCGAGCTCTGCGTCTGCGGCAATCGCGGATGTCTCACGACGTTGATCGGCGGCAAGGCGCTCGAGAAGCGGGCGCTGCAGCTGCAGCCCGCATACCCAACCAGCCGCCTGGCCACCGGCACGCCGACACTGCACGAGATCGAGCAGGCCGCGCTCGCCGACGATCCACTCGCGATGCAGATCGTGCACGAGGTCGCCGAGAACCTCGGCATCGCCGTAGCGGGCATGTTGAACCTGCTGAATCCCAGTGCGGTCATCCTGGGCGGCGGCATCGCCGTGGTGGGCGAGCGGCTGCTCTCGCCACTGCGCGCCAGCGCGTTGCACCGCACCTTCGTCTCCGCGGTCGCGTCCACGGAGATCCGTACCAGCACGTTGGGCCCCACGGTGGTGGCCCTCGGCGCCGCCACGCTCGTGCTCGACGCCGCCCTTCGCGATCCCAGACTGTTCCCGACCTACGGGGACTGACTCCCGCCCACGAGGCCGATGCGACGCTCCCTGATGCTCCTGTCCGCGCTCTCTGCACTCATCGGCTGCAGCACCTCCACTGAACCCGGCCCGTACGCACTGGTCTGGGCCGACGAGTTCGACGGCGCCGCGGGCGATGCGCCGAATCCGGCGAACTGGGGCTACGACATCGGCACCGATTGGGGCAACGGTCAGCTGGAGTGGACGTCGGACCGCCGTGAGAACTCGGCCCTGGACGGCAACGGCAACCTCGTGATCACGGCGCGGCAGGAGGCGCTTGAGGGCCGCAGCTACAGCTCCGCGCGACTCACGACCGCGGGCAAGCAGGAGTTCACCTATGGGCGTTTCGAGGCACGGATCAAGCTGCCGGTGGGGCAGGGTATCTGGCCCGCGTTCTGGCTGCTCGGTGCCACGCTCCCCACGGTGGGTTGGCCGCAGACGGGTGAGATCGACATCATGGAGTTCCGGGGCCAGGAGCCGTTCTACAACCACGGCACGCTGCACGGGCCCGGGTACTCGGCCGGCAATGCGATCTCCCGGCGCTACACCAGCGCGACGGCGCTGCACGAGGACTTTCACACGTACCGCGTGGACTGGTCGCCGTCGCGCATCCGCTGGTACATGGATGATTCGCTCTACCACGAGGTGCGGAAGGGCGACCAGAACGGTGAGTGGGTGTTCACCCACGACTTCTACATCATCCTGAACATCGCGGTGGGCGGCGGCTTTGTCGGTCCGGTGGGCGGGAGCACGACCTTTCCGCAGGAGATGCTGGTGGACTACGTGCGCGTCTACCAGAGGGAGCCGTGAGCGCGCGCGAGCAGTGGCGCGTCGTCGCCAGGATCGCGGTCGCGGCCTGGCACACCCGCTTTGGGCTGAATAAGACCGGCGAGACGCTGGCGCAGTACGAGACGAAGCCGGAGGACCGGCTGCCGTTCACGCAGAAGCTGGCCTACGGGCTTGGCGCCTTCGTCAACAACACGCTGGCGGCGGCCGTGGGCGGGATGCTCATCATCCTGAATCTTGGATTTGGCGTGAACCCGGCGCTGGTGGGGCTCGCCAGCGCCCTGCCGCGCGTCACGGATGCGCTGACCGATCCGCTGATGGGCTTCATCTCCGACCACACGCGCTCGCGCTGGGGCCGTCGGCGTCCGTACATCTTCCTCGGCGCGATCCTGGCCGGCATCACGTACATCGCGCTGTGGTGGCTGCCGGTCGGCAAGAGCGAGATGTGGTACTTCTGGTACTTCACGATCGGCGCGACGGTGTTCTACGTCGGGTACACGATCTTCGCCACGCCCTGGGTGGCGCTGGGCTATGAG
>JAYQOZ010000366.1:0-2517 GCA_038145035.1 Gemmatimonadaceae bacterium
CCCTGGTGCTGATCCCGCTGGTGATGGCGGCCAACATCGGCGGCACGGCCACCCTGATCGGCGACCCGCCGAACATCATGATCGGCTCCGGCGCGGGCCTCAGCTTCATGGACTTCCTCGAGGAGCTCGCGCTGCCGACGCTCGTGATGATGGGCGGCCTGCACCTCTGGGGCATCGCGCGGCTGCGGGCCGCGATGCGCGCCATCGGGGAGCGACCGGCGAATCCCTGGCTCGCGGCCTCAGTGGCCGCCGGGCCCAGGGCGCAGATCGCGGATGCCGGGCTGCTGCGCTGGCTGGGTGCCATCGGCGTCGGCGTGCTGGTGGGGTTCGTCACGCACGGCGCCACGGGGATGCCGACCGCGGTGCCGGCCCTGCTCGGCGCGGCCGTGGCGCTGGTGGTGCAGGACATCCGCTACCTGCGGGCGACGCGCCCCTCGCACGCCGATCGCCAGCACGGGATCCTGCACGTGCTCGAACGCGAGGTCGAGTGGCCCACCCTCACGTTCTTCGCCTTCCTGTTCCTGCTCGTCGGGGCGGCGGAGGCCACGGGCCTCACCGGTACGCTCGCCGGATGGCTGCGCGACGGCGTTCTCGCGGGCCGCGAGGCCTTCGCGCTGGGTGACGCCGGCACCCTGCTCTTCGCCGCGCTGCTGGTGTGCTGGAGCGCCGCCGCCTTCTCCGCACTGATGGACAACATCCCCTTCGTGGCCGTGAGCATCCCGGTGATCGCGGCGCTGGTGCCGTCGATGCCGGGGGACGCCCGGGTGCTCTGGTGGGCGCTCGCCCTCGGGGCCTGTCTCGGCGGCAACGCGACGCCGATCGGTGCCTCGGCCAACGTGACGACGCTCGGGCTCGCGGAGCGTGCGGGGGTCCGCATCAGCTTTGGGACCTTCGCCGCGACAGGCCTGCGCGTCACGCTGTTCACGCTGGTCGTCTCGAGCGTCTACCTGGCCGGCTACGTACTGCTCGGGGCTTCGCAGGTGCCCTGGGTGATGGGCGCGCTCGCGCTCCTGGCCGGCGTGGCGATCTGGCGGACCGAGCGTCGTGCGGCCGCCTGAGCCGCAGCCATTCCGCTCCCGCCACCTGTCGAGTTGATTGGGGGATGCCTGACGCCCCCCCGGTCATCGTCCAGCCGCCGCGCGCGCCCGCCATCCCGCTCGTGGTCGACTCCCCGCACTCGGGGATGGCCTGGCCGACGGACTTCCAGCCGGCGGCCTCGCGCGACGCGATCCACACCACCTGGGACGCCTTCGTGGATGAGCTCTGGGGCGACGCCCCGGACGCCGGTGCCACGCTGCTCGCGGCGACGTTTCCGCGGGCCTACGTGGACGTGAACCGCGCCGAGAGCGACATCGACCCGGAGCTGCTCGCCGCGCCCTGGCCCACGCCGCTGGCCCCGACGGACTACACGCAGCGCGGGATGGGATTGATCCGACGCAACGCCCTGCCGGGCATCCCGATGTATGAGCGGCTGCTCCCGGTGGAGGACGTGGAACGGCGCATCGCCGCGTACTATCGCCCCTATCGTGCGGCACTCGCGGCGGCCATCGATGCGGCGCATGCCGCCGCCGGCGTGGTCCTGCACATCGATTGCCATTCGATGAAATCGCGCGGCAACGCCATGAACATCGACAACGGTGCACTGCGTCCCGACGTGGTGGTGAGCGACCGTTTCGGCAGCACCGCCGACCCGACGATCACGCAGTGGGTCGCGGAGTGGTTCCGCGGACGCGGCCTGCGGGTGCAGGTGAACGAGCCCTACAAGGGCGGGGATCTGGTGCGCAGCTTCGGTGCACCCGACGCGGGTCGGCACAGCATCCAGGTGGAGTTCAACCGCGCGCTGTACATGGACGAGGCGGCCTTCGCGAAGCACGGGCGCTTTGATGCGCTGCGCGCGCACTGCGCGGCAGTGGTTGCGGACCTGGCCCCCATGCTCGCGGGGCGCGGCCGATGAGCGCGCCGGCCGCCGAACGCACGCGACTGCTGCGCGCGCTCGACACGATTGAGCGCGTGGGCAACCTGCTGCCGCATCCCGCGTCGCTGTTCGTGATCCTGTCGGCGGTGGTCGTGCTCTGTTCCTGGGCCTTCGCGACGCTGGGCGTCACGGTGCGGCATCCGACCACCGAGGAGGTCATCGGCGCGACCAACCTGCTGTCCGTCGCGGGGCTGCAGCGGCTGGTGATGGGCCTGCTGCCGAACTTCATGAACTTCGGCCCCTTCGGGCCGGTGCTGGTCTGCCTGCTGGGCCTGTCGGTAGCGGAACACAGCGGCTTCCTCGGCGCGGTGGTACGGGTCATCGTCGGCGCCACGCCGCCGCGGCTGCTGACGCTGGTCATCGTCTTCGTCGGCGCGACCTCGAGTACCGCCGGTGACGTCGGCTACGTGCTGCTGCTGCCGATGGCGGCCGCGCTCTTCCATGCGGTGGGGCGGAATCCGCTGGCCGGGCTGGCGGCGGCGTTCGCGGGCGTGTCGGGCGGCTTCGCCGCCAACCTGCTGCTTTCGCCGACGGATGTGATC
>JAYQOZ010000367.1:0-2510 GCA_038145035.1 Gemmatimonadaceae bacterium
TCCTCGTACTGCTCCTTCAGCGACGCCACCACGCTCGGATCCGCGAGCGTCGTGGTATCGCCGAGCGCCCGGCCCTCGGCGATGTCGCGCAGCAGGCGCCGCATGATCTTGCCGGAGCGCGTCTTTGGCAGGTCCGCCGAGAACAGCACGTCGTCCGGGCGCGCCAGCGCTCCGATCTTGGTGGCGACGAACTCGCGGAGCTCGTCACGCAGGTCCGTGGACTTCCGGAAGCCGTCGCGGAGGGTGACGAAGGCGCAGACCGCCTGGCCCTTCAATTCGTGGGCCCTCCCGACCACCGCCGCCTCGGCGACCGCCGGATGCTCCACCAGGACTGACTCCACTTCCATGGTGCCGATCCGGTGGCCCGCGACGTTGAGCACGTCGTCCACGCGGCCGAGGATCCAGAAGAAACCGTCCGCGTCCAGCTTGGCGCCGTCGCCGGGGAAATAGAGGTCGGGCCGGCCCTCCCACTTCGAGAAGTACGTCTGCACGTAGCGAGGGTCGTCGTTCCAGATCGTGCGCAGCATCGAGGGCCAGGGCTTGGTGAGCGCCAGCAGGCCGCCTCCCTGCGGGATCTCCTGCGCCGACGAGTCAAGCAGCGCGGCGTGGTATCCGGGTAGGGGCTGTGTCGCACTGCCCGGCTTCGTCACGGTCACGCCCGGCAGCGGCGATATCACGATCGAACCCGTCTCCGTCTGCCACCACGTATCCACGATCGGGCAGCGGGAGCGGCCGATGTGCTCGTGGTACCACATCCAGGCCTCGGGATTGATCGGCTCCCCGACGGAGCCAAGCAGGCGGAGTCGGGAGAGGTCGTGCTTCCGCGGGTGCTCGACGCCCCATTTCATGAAGGCGCGGATGGCCGTCGGGGCGGTGTAGAGGATGGTCACGCCATGCCGTGCACAGATGTTCCAGAAGCGATCGCGCTCCGGCCAGTCCGGGGCGCCCTCGTACATGACGCAGGTGGCGCCATTGGCCAGCGGGCCGTAGACGAGGTAGGTGTGCCCCGTGATCCAGCCCACGTCGGCGGTGCACCAGAAGACGTCTTCCTCCCTGAGGTCGAAGACATACTTCGTGGAGCTCGCGGCACCGGTCAGGTAGCCGCCGGTGGTGTGGACGATGCCCTTCGGCTTCCCGGTGGTGCCGGAGGTGTACAGGATGAACAGCACGTCCTCGGCGTCCATCGATGCCGGCGGGCAGTGGTCCGAGGCGTGCTGCATCAGCCGGTGATACCAGTGGTCACGGCCCTCCACCATCTCGACGTGCGCCTCGGTGATCGGACCCGCGGCCCGGCGCTGCACCACCACCACGTGCTTGACGCTCGGGCAGTCCTCGAGCGCCTTGTCGGTGTTGCGCTTGAGCGGGACGATCTGGCCGCGGCGGAAACCTCCGTCCGCGGTGATCACGACCTTGGCCTGTGCATCGTTCATGCGGTCGCGGAGCGACTCGGGCGAGAACCCGCCGAAGACCACCGAGTGGATGGCGCCGATCCGCGCACAGGCCAGCATGGCCACCGCGGTCTCGGGGATGAGCGGCATGTAGATGCCGACGCGGTCGCCCTTCTGCACACCGAGCGACTTGAGCACGTTGGCGAATGTCCGGACTTCCCGCGCGAGCTCCCAATAGGTGAGCGTGCGCCGATCGCCGGGCTCGCCTTCCCAAATGAGTGCGGCCTTATTGCGTCGTGGGCCGTCGAGGTGCCGGTCGAGGCAGTTCTCGGCGACGTTGAGCCGTCCGCCGACGAACCACTGCGCGTGCGGGGGCGTCCAGTCGAGGACGCGGTCCCAGGGCTTCTGCCAGTGCAGCTCGGCGGCCTGCTCCGACCAGTAGTGGATGAAGTCGCGCTCACCGGCTTCGTAGAGCGAGCGGTCGCGCACGAGCGCGGCGTCCTGGAAGGTCTTCGATGGCGGGAAGCTGCGCGTCTCGGTGAGGAGGTCGCTGATCTCGATCATGTCCAAATCCTAGGCGACGTGGTGCTCGATGGCTACCGTCGGCGACTGTGTCACTGCGCCCCCTGGGGCGCCCTCGCCCTCGAGTGTCGGAACACCGAGTTCCGGTGCGGCGCAGCCTGGGGCTGTATGGCGTTCTGCAAACCCGTCCAGCGTCTCGCCTCACCATCCTCTGGGCATCGAAGCGTGACAAGCCTGTAATTACTTGCTGTGTAACGCTTTAGTAAACGGTTGTGGCTGGCACGCTTTTCGCCACCTCCGAGGTCGGATCGCGCAACACGCCACACCGAGAAGAGCAAACCCGCCGTGAGGCGGGGGCGCAAAGCCAGGAATCTCGGATTCTCCGAGATCGTCCGGTTGCCGAACGTGGACCGTCGGGAATGGGCCTGACCAACACACGACAACGCTGCTGCTCGGTGCCGGCCTCTGCAGGCGCGGGAGAGCCCAATGAAGACCCACGAGTGCAGCCCGACGTGCGTCGGCCGCAGCACGCTGACCATGGACCGGCGTCTCGAAAACCGAGACGCGGTGCTCTCCGCCGTTGCCCTGGCGGCCAAACGC
>JAYQOZ010000368.1:0-2509 GCA_038145035.1 Gemmatimonadaceae bacterium
GGTGAAGCGGGCCCAGAGCCCCTCGCCGACGGGCGCCGGATGCGCCGCGGACAGCGCGCGCACCAGGGACGGCGCGGACACGGTCGGCACCTCGTAGGCGGCCGGCCGCGCCTTCCAGGTCATCAGGATGTTGTAGAGGAAGATCAGCGAGCCGATGATGTACAGCGACCCGCCAGCCACGCGGACCCAGTACATCGGCATCAGCTGCATCACCGTCTCGACGAAGTCGGGATACGCCAGGCGCCCCGTCTCGTCGAAGGCCCGCCACATCAGGCCCTGCGTGATGCCGGCCGAGTAGATGCTGGCGACATAGAGCAGGATGCCGAAGGTGGCAATCCAGAAGTGCACCTCGGCCAGCTTCCTGGAGTGCAGCGGCGCCTGGAAGAGCCGCGGCGCCAGCCAGTAGATCATGCCGAAGGTCAGCAGGCCGTTCCAGCCGAGCGCACCCGTGTGCACGTGCGCGATGATCCAGTCGGTGTAGTGCGCGAGGGCGTTGACGCTCTTCACGGAGAGCATCGGACCCTCGAAGGTGCTCATGCCGTAGGCCGTGATGGCCACGACCATGAACTTCAGCACCGGCTCCTCGGTCACCTTGTTCCAGGCGCCGCGCAGCGTGAGCAGGCCGTTCACCATGCCGCCCCAGCTCGGCATCCAGAGCATCACCGAGAACAGCATGCCGAGGGTCGAGGCCCAGTCCGGCAGCGCCGTGTAGTGCAGGTGGTGCGGGCCCGCCCAGATGTAGAGGAAGACCAGCGACCAGAAGTGCAGGATCGAAAGCTTGTACGAAAAGACCGGTCGGTCGGCCGCCTTCGGCATGAAGTAGTACATCAGGCCGAGGAAGGGCGTCGTGAGGAAGAAGGCCACGGCGTTGTGGCCGTACCACCACTGCATGAAGGCGTCCTGCACGCCGGCGTAGACGGAGTAGCTCTTGAGCCAACCGGCCGGGACGCTGAGGTTGTTGAAGATGTGCAGCACCGCGACCGTGATGATCGACGCGATGTAGAACCAGATGGCCACGTAGATGTGGCGTTCGCGCCGCCGGGCGATGGTGCCGAAGAAGTTGATGGCGAAGGCCACCCAGACCACCGCGATCGCGAGGTCGATCGGCCACTCGAGTTCGGCGTACTCCTTGGCCTGCGTAAAGCCGAGGGGCAGCGTCAGGGCCGCGGCGACGATGATCGCCTGCCAGCCCCAGAAGTGGAACTTGCTCAGGCCGTCGGAGCACATCCGCGTCTTGAGCAAGCGCTGCGTCGAGTAGTAGGCGCCGGTGAAGATCGCGTTGCCCGCGAACGCGAAGATCACGGCGTTCGTGTGCAGGGGTCGCAGGCGGCCGAAGGAGAGCCACTCGATGCCGAAGTTGAACATCGGGTTGGCAAGCTGCAGGGCGATCAGCAGGCCTACCGTGAACCCGACCAGCCCCCAGACGATGGTCGCCCAGAGAAACTTCCGGACGATGGCGTCATCGTAGGAAAAGGTGTCGACGTGCGTACTCATGCCCGGCTCCGGCGGGATGGGGGAAACGGCCGCCGCGCGGGGGCCGCGGGCGAATGGGAACGCGCAACGGGGTAATAGGATGCGTTCCGAGGGGACCCGGCATAGTCGGAGCTTGGGTGGATTCTCCGTAGGGGATGCGCCCGGCAGGATTGTGGGGGATTCCTTGAAACTTCGGGCAGCCAGGGCCCCCTCGCGCTCCCCGTGATGCGCCGTCTAAAATTAGGGTTCCACACCTAGACGGAGTCCGTTCGATGCGTCGTCTCTCCCTTGCCCTCGCAATCGGGGCCCTCGCCCTGATTCCCATTTCGCTTGACGCCCAGAGCCGGTCGGCCGGGACCGGCGGCACTGGTGGCACCGCCCGCGGCCGACCCGGCCAGCGCGGTGAAGCAGAGGCCCGGCAGCCCTCGCCGCTGCCCAACGTGCGCGCCGTCGAGAGCGGCATGAACCCGGCACTTGAGCTGATCAGTAGCCGGCGCAAGCTGCGGCTCGACGAGGCGACGCTGACCACCCTGCGGACCATGGCCGACGCGATGAACGAGCGCTACGCGCCGATGCTCGCGCACTACGACACCATTCGCACCCAGGCGAACATGGCACGGAATCAGGCCCGCGCCGCCGACGCGGCGAACATTGGCGGCACCGCTGCCCGGCCGATGGCCAACCCCGAGGAGCAGCAGATGGCGCGGGAGCGCATCACCGTGCTTCGCACCCTCATGACCGATGTGCGCGCCCAGCGAGCCAAGGACGTCGAGGAAGCACTGGCGGCCATACCCGAGGACAAGCGGGAGGAGGCGAAGAAGCTCCTTGACGAGCAGGCGGAGGACATGGCGCGCACGTTCCGCCGCAGCGGCGCGGAGGGCGCGGCGGCGGCAGGTGGCGGCGGCCAGCGGCGGCCCTGAGGTCCATGACCTGATCTTTCGGCAGTCGTAGGTGTCCAACCGGCACGGGGGCGGCGGGCCCCCGCCCCCCCCCCCCCCCCCCGGCGCGGGGACGCGCCCCCGCCCGCCCCCGCCCA
>JAYQOZ010000369.1:0-2505 GCA_038145035.1 Gemmatimonadaceae bacterium
GTACAGGAGCTGCCGCAACGCGTGGCGCCGCGGGCCGTCGTGGCCGCCCCCCAGGAGTTCGAGCAGCTCCTCGCGGGGAATGCGCTCCCCGGCCCGCGTGGTGAGGAAGAGCCCAAGGGCAAACAACAACTCGGTGTTCATCCCCACCCGCCGGTGCCCGACCTGGAGCTCGACGGCCCCTAGCACCCGCACCCGTATCATTGCCACGTCATCATGCCGTTTCCGCATAGGCTCATAACCTGCGGTCTGGCGTCATCGGGCCGTCACCGCAGGGGGCGATACGGTACGGCCCGGAGCGGGCCTTGGCTACCGCCCCCTGGTGCGGTTCCCCAGGCCCAGGATCTGCTCGATCCCCATCCCCTCGGCCTCGGCCTGGAAGTTCAGGACGACGCGGTGGCGGAGCACCGAGAACGCGACGGCATCCACGTCCTCGAGGTCGGGCACGGCGCGCCCGTCCATGGCTGCGCGGGCCTTGGCTCCGAGCACGAGGTTCTGGCCGGCGCGCGGGCCAGCACCGAAGCTCACGTACTTCTTCACGGTCGGCGTGGCCTCCGGCTCTCCCGGGCGTGTCGCGCGGGCGAGTCCGACGGCGTACTTCACGAGCGAGGGGGGCGCGGGAAGCCGGCGCACCAGCTGCTGCATCTCCAGCACCTCGGCGGCCGTGAGCACGGGCTTCACCGCGCCCTTCTGCACGCCGGTGGTCTGCGAGACGATCGCCTCTTCCTCGTCGACGCTCGGATAGCCGATCCGCAGCTCATACATGAAACGGTCGAGCTGCGCCTCGGGCAGGTGGTACGTGCCCTCCTGCTCGATGGGGTTCTGCGTGGCAAGCACGAAGAACGGCTCGGGCAGGGAATACGTCTTTCCGGCCACCGTGACCGTGTGCTCCTGCATGGCCTGCAACAACGCAGCCTGGGTCTTCGGCGGGGCGCGGTTGATCTCGTCCGCGAGCACGATGTTGCCGAACACCGGACCCTGCGCGAAGGTGAACGCTCGCTTG
This sequence comes from Gemmatimonadaceae bacterium, assembly GCA_038145035.1. Classification (GTDB taxonomy): domain Bacteria; phylum Gemmatimonadota; class Gemmatimonadetes; order Gemmatimonadales; family Gemmatimonadaceae; genus Pseudogemmatithrix. The sequence continues at coordinate 1,001 of JAYQOZ010000369.1, forward strand.
CCGGTGCCGTGATCCTCCTCGAGCAGCTCGGTGCCGGTGATGTCGCTGGGCATCAGGTCGGGCGTGAACTGGATGCGCGAGAAGTGCAGGTCCAGCGCATCCGCCAGCGTGGCAATGAGCAGCGTCTTGGCCAGTCCCGGCACGCCGACGAGCAGCACGTGGCCGCCGGCGAGGATGGCACTGGTGAGGCTGTCGACGATCTCGTGCTGGCCGACGATGCGCTGCCCGATCTGTGCGGCCATCTCCTTCCGCGCCTCGGACAGGCGGGCCAGGAGCTCGAGGTCGCGTGCGTCGGTTGCGGGGTCGCGGGTCACGGCCTGGGTCACGGGGTCTCGCAAGGCTGGGGTCGGGTGGGGGTCGCTCAAGATAACCCGTCGCGAGTTGCGAACGGCATTCGCGGGGCGCCCCACCAGCCCCAAACGCAAAAGAGCGCCGCCTCGTTGGCGGCGCTCCGTGGCGTCACAAGTGTCCGCCTCAGCGCACGGTGAACGCGACGCGCTGCTCCAGCGGGTAGTTCACGCTCGCCAGCGTCGCGACCGCGGTGTACGTACCGGGCTGCGGATTCGTCCAGGCCTCCTCGAACTGCAGCGCGTCGCTCGAGCGAAGCACCTTGTTCTGCACGTTCTGCGTGAACATGCGGCCTTCGCTCCACCGCCACACCTCACGTCCGAGCGAGTCGAGCACGATGACATCGTGCGTGCGTCCGTCGGCGAACGTCAGCTCGAGCTTCTTGCTGCTCTCGTTCGCCACCTCGAACGCGAAGCGCACGCCGTCGTTTACGGAAACGTCGAGCGTCGGGGCCAGCGGTGCGTTTGCGTTTGCGTTCCGCGTGGTCGGCGACCGATCAGTTCCACTCTCTCCGCGTGTCCTCGGCCCGCACGCAAAGGCGAGCACCGAAATGCACACAAGAGTGAGTGGAAGCTTTTCGGTCATGCGACACGCACCGGGGTGGGGGACTGGGTCGAACTTATCAACAGCTGGACGATTCGTCAAATGCCCTAGTCTCTGGCTAAGTCGTGATTCGGTGAGTACTTGGTCCCCAATCACGAACTTGCGACCCATCGACCAGTCAGAGCGAAGACCAGGGATGTCAGGAGCGCACGGTCGCCAGCGGGACGAGCGTCCTCAGGCCCGGGTCACAGCGCGGTTCTGGGAGGACAAAATCGCTTGCGAAATATTTCACAAAGTCATAGGTTTCCGGGCTGAAATGGAGCACGATCCGCCCCCTTTGGATCGGTCGGGTTCCCGCCCTGAGGGCGAGGATCCGATCGCCCGGCTTAGGGGGTCCTCGGGGGCCGGTGCCCTCGGGTCGGCCGGCAAGTACGCTGGGCTCGGCTTCCAGTTCGTCGCCTCGATCTTGCTGTTCCTGTGGATGGGGCAGTGGCTGGACGGGAAGTTCGGGACGGACGGGCCATTCGTGCTCTTGGGGGTGTTCGTGGGCGCCGGGGCGGCCTTCTACTCGATGTACCGGGGACTGATGGCCGACCAGCGACGCGAGAAGGAAG
>JAYQOZ010000370.1:0-2501 GCA_038145035.1 Gemmatimonadaceae bacterium
CTCATCGGCTTCCTTCTTCTCGGCGGCGGTGGGGACGTGGGCCGGCGGGTTGGTCAGGCCGGCGAAGATGTTCGCGCGGTTCACCACGGCCGCGGCGGCCGGGTTGGCCAGCGGCACCTTGATGATCTCGATGCGCAGCAGCGACGAGTTCTCGTTTTCGCGCGGGTCGTCGCTCACGCAGTCGGCGAGTTCCTCGTTGGAGCGTACCGGGGCGGAGCCGGAGACGTAGATGTAGACGTTCTCGCGGTCCTTGGGGTCGGCGAGCACGGTGTGAGTGTGCGAGCCGCGGCAGGTCTGGACATTCGCCACCAGCTTGGGGTCGGCGATGTTCGAGATGTCGAACACGCGGACGCCACGAAAGCGGTCCTTGTTCACCGGGCCCGGGGCGCCACCGGGGGCGCAGTCCACGCGACCGTTAAAGGCCTCGGCCGAGAGGAACATCAGGTTGCCGTACACCGACACGTCGTTCTGCGAGGCCGGGCAGGTGATGGCCTTGACCAGCTTCGGCTGCGCCGGATTCGAGATGTCCCAGATCACCGGGCCGTTATAGTTGCCCTGGACGACATAGTTGCCCGTGAAGGCGAGGTCCGAGTTGGTGATGCCGAGGAAGCCCTCCGGGGACCGCGTCTCCGAGACGAGGCGCATGTTCGAGGTCGCCTTGGCGGCGTCGAACAGGCCGGCGGAGAGACCGACGCGGGCGTCGGACATCGGGTCCGGCCGGACGGCCGGTGCCGGCATGTCGGCAGCCGGCTGCTGGGAACAGGCCGCCGCGAGGGCGAGCCCCGCGAGCGACAGCGCCGCGTGGCGGCGCGCGGTGAACAGGGACATCAGCTACTCCTCTGAGTGAATGGAATCCGCCGGCGCAGCCACGGCACCGGGTGCTACACGACCAATCGTGGGGAAGCCCGAAGAAGACGAGCTTGATGATGCCGAAGGCCGCAACGGCCGCGACCGAACCGGAAAAGATACCGACCCGGGCGTTGGCGCCACCCCAGTAGACCGGGGCCAGCCCCGCCGCCGGGCCCACCGTGACGATGAACGCGGCGCCGAGGGACCAGGACACCCGATGCCGCAGGACTCGTACGAGGCCCAGCGCCAGGGCGCTAACCCCATACGCCAACTGCAGATAGCTCTGGCAGATGCGCCCGCCGCAGACGCCACCGTCACGCCGGTGGGGTCCCGCCGAGTTCAAGCAGCATCTGGACCATGCGGCGGATCTCCGTCGTCTGATCCACCTCGACATCCGCGGCGAACTTGAAGATGGTCTCGTCCTGCGCGCCGGCGCGTGAGTCGAGCAGGTCGCGGACCATGGTGACGGCGCCGCGGTGATGCAGGATCATGCGCTGCAGGAACAGGATATCGAAGTCCTCGCTGCGGGCGGCGTCGAGCGCCGCGAGCTGCTCGGCATTGAGCATCCCCGGCATGCCGACCTGGCCGCCGTGTCCGCCGGGCATCTCGTGCATCGCGTGCTCGTCCTGCATGTCCGGCGGCATGGTGATCGCACCGGTGGAGTCCACCGACGGCGCGCTGCGGTTGCGGTCCGCGAGCCAGCGGCGCATCAAGGCGATCTCGTCCGTCTGCGCATTGATGATGCGTCCCGTCAGGCGCAGCAGCGCAGGGCTCGCCCCGTGGGTCGGCGCCCAGCGCGCAATGGTGATGGCCTGGGCGTGGTGCTGGATCATGCCGCGCATGAAGGCGATGTCCGCCTCGGTGTACGCGTAGCGCAGCGAGTCCAGTCGCGCGGCCTCGACGCCGGACATCTGTGACGGGAGCGGGGCGGCCGCGCCGCGCGCGCCGCCACAGGCGGTCAGCGCGACCGTCGCCGCGAGCAGGAAGGTCGGAAATCTGGGCATGGGAGGGGGAGCCTCGGGTTGGACCGCCCGTACCCCCCTGAGGGGCTGTCGGTCCCGAGGAATCTACTGCGATTGCGGGATCCGGGTTTCGGCGCGGACCATCTGCCATATTCCAGGATCCCCAGCCCCGAGTGGACCGATGCTCCCGCGCCGCGACCTCGCTTTCATCCTCTACGACCTGCTTGGGGCGGAGGCCCTGGCCGCGCGCGAGCGGTTCGCAGGGCAGGGTCGCGAGATCTACGAGGCCGTGCTCGATACGGCCGCGGCCATCGCCACCGAGCAGTACGCGCCCAACCGCAAGGCCAACGACCAGCAGGAGCCGCGGGTCGTGGACGGCAAGGTGGTCCTGCAGCCCGGCGTGAAGCCGGCCTGGGATGCGACCGCGGAGGCGGGCATCATCGCCGCCACGCACGATGAGGCGCGCGGGGGACTGCAGCTCCCGCACGTCATCGCCGCCGCGGCCATCGCGCACCTGGAGGCGGCGAACATCGGGACGGCGAGCTATCCGATGCTCACGGCCGGCGCGGCGAACCTGCTGGTGGAGTTCGCCGACGAGGAGCAGCTCGGCACCTGGCTCCCCGCGATGCTCAGCGGGCGCTTCGCCGGCACGATGGCCCTCACCGAGCCCGAAGCCGGCTCCTCGCACCC
>JAYQOZ010000371.1:0-2499 GCA_038145035.1 Gemmatimonadaceae bacterium
CCCCCCGGTCAGTCGACGACCATAGTATTCCCTGAAGCTTGCAACTCCTCACCACTCAACGGATTCGGATGCGAAGCCTCACCACCGCGATTTCCGCCCTCGCCCTGGCCGGCGCCCTGTACGTGGGCCTCCGCCCCGTCGGCCCGGTTCCGCCGCTCGGTGCGCTGCTGAGCCCCACCACAGGCATCTGGTCGGTGGCCTCGACGGCCGAGCTCCCCCGGGAGCAGGAACTCACGCTGCCGAACCTCAGCGCGCCGGTGGATGTGCGCTACGACGATCGCGGCGTCCCGCACATCTTCGCGCAGACCACCACGGACGCCACGCGAGCCCTCGGCTGGGTGCACGCACGCGACCGGCTCTTCCAGATGGAGCTGATCCAGCGCGCCGTGGCCGGCACGCTGACCGAGCTGGTCGGTGCCCGAGCCCTGGCGCCGGACCGCAACGTGCGCCGCCTGATGCTCGCGCAGGCCGCCAGCCTCAAGTGGGACTCCGTGGCCGACGCGCGGACGCGGGCCGAGGTCGAGGCCTATATGGAGGGCATCAACGCCTACGTGGACGGCATGCGGCCGCAGGACCTGCCGCTCGAGTATCGCCTGCTCGGGCGCCAGCCGCGCCGCTTCCTGCCGCAGGACACGTACTACCTGCTGATGCGGATGTCGCAGACGCTCTCGTACCAGGAAGCCGAGCTGCGTTTCAGCGCGCTCGAGGAGCTGATTGGCCGCGAAGCGGCCACGGCCCTGCTCGCCGTCGATGCGCCCATCCAGGAACCCATCGAGCCGGTGCGCGGTCGCTCCGCCCCGCGCCTCCTGAGCACCACGATTCCCGATCCAAAGCGCCCGGGTGCCGGGCAGCTCGCGCAGGCCGCGCGCATCCGTGATGCCGCGGTGCAGCTCGCGGCCGCGACGGCGACACCCTTCAGCGCCACCCCCGAGGCGCAGCGCGACCTCACCGACCTGCTCACCCGCGGCGAGGCCGTCGTCGGCTCCAATAACTGGGCGGTCGGCCCCTCGCGTTCGGCGAACGGCCACGCCATGCTGGCGGGCGACCCGCATCTCGAGCTCACGCTGCCGAGCATCTGGTACGAGGCACATCTCGTCGTGCCGGGACAGCTCGACGTGTACGGCGTCACCATACCGCTCGGACCCATCGTGCCGATCGGCTTCAATCGTGACGTCGCATGGACGATGACCAACACCGGCAACGACGTGGTGGACTACTACCACGAAGTGGTGGACGACAGCATCTCCCCGCAGCGCTACCGGGTCGATGGCGAATGGCGCGAGGTCTCGCGCCGGACCGAGACCTACTACGCCCCCGACGGCGAGGTCGTAGCCGTGGACACCATGTTCTCCACGCATCGCGGCCCGCTGCTCCGGACCTCGCTGGGCTGGATGTCGCAGCGCTGGACCGCCCGCGAGGCCAGCGACGAAGGCTCCGCGTTCCGCGCCGCCATGGAAGCCACCAGCTCGCCGGACTTCTACGCGCGCACGGCCGCCTATCGCACACCGGCGCAGAACATGCTGACCGCCGACCGGCAGGGAAACATCGGCATCCGCTCCACGGGCAGGTATCCGATCCGTCCCGGCAGCGGCCGCGGCGACGTGGTCTTCGACGGCAGCAACAGCGCCAGCGACTGGAGCGGCAATCGTCCGCTCGACTGGTATCCGCAGGCCTACAATCCGGCCCAGGGCTACCTCGCGAGCGCCAACCAGCAGCCCATCGACCCCAACGTGCGCAACGGGTACGCCGGCAGCGACTGGCCAAGCCCGTGGCGCGCGATGCGCATCAACCGCATCCTGCGCAGCAACGCGCAGATGACGCCGGACGACATGCGGAAGGCGCAGGCGGACCCGCAGAGCGAGCTCACGCCCTTCGTGATGACCGCCCTCGGTGACGCCCAGGCGACCGCAAAGGCGGCCGGCAGCTGGACCGACGACGACGAGCGCGCCTTCGGCCAGCTGGCCACGTGGGACGGCAACTTCACGCCGGACGCCTCGGCGCCGGTGCTCTTCAACGAGTTCGTGAACCAGCTTGCGCGCCTCACCTGGGATGAGCTCGTCCTGCCGGGCGAGAACCGCCGCGTGGCGACGCCCAGCCAGATGATGCTCGTGCACCTGATGCGGCAACCGAGTTCGGTGTGGTGGGATCGTCAGGAAACGCCCGAGCTCGTGGAGAACCGCGATGCCATCGTGCTGGCCGCGCTGCGTGAGGCCTGGTCGAACACGACGCAGGCCTACGGCACCGAGCCGTCGGCCTGGCGCTGGGGCGATGTCCGAAAGATCCAGATCAATCACCTGCTCCGCCTGCCCGGCTTCGGCTGGGAGGGCCTGAGCGTGACGTCGGGCCCGGGCACGCTGTCCCCAACGGAGTCCGGCGGCACGCACGGCGCCTCCTGGCGTTTCGTCGTCGAGCTCGGCCCGGAAGTCCGCGCCTGGGGCACCTTCCCCGGCGGTCAGAGCGGCAATCCGGTGTCACCGCGATATTCGGACCGCATTGCCA
>JAYQOZ010000372.1:0-2477 GCA_038145035.1 Gemmatimonadaceae bacterium
GCGGAGGATCCCGCCCACGCCCGTTGCGGCGCCCTGGTAGGGCTCCACCGCGGACGGATGGTTGTGCGACTCGATCTTGAAGGCCACGGCCAGGCCGTCGCCGATGCTGATCACGCCGGCGTTCTCCCCGGGGCCCTGGAGCACCCAGGGGGCCTGGGTGGGCAGCGTCTTGAGCACGGGGCGCGAGTGCTTGTACGAGCAATGCTCGCTCCAGAGCGCCGAGATGACGCCAAGCTCGGTGAGCGTGGGCGTCCGCTCGAGCATCGCGACCAGCTTCTCGTACTCGTAGGGCGTGAGCCCGTGCTCGGCGACAAGCGCGGGCGTGATGACCGGGTCGTTGGGGCGGGGCGTGGCGCTCACTTGTTGCGGAGACCCTTGAGGACGTCCTTGAGGAAACCGCCGATCGCGCTGTCCTTCACCTTGGTGATCATCTCCAGCTCGCCGGCGTCCAGCCACATGCCGTGGCAGGCGGGGCAGACGTCCACCTTCACGTGGCCGACGGTCTGCTCCTCGATGTCGTTGCCACACTTGGGGCACTTCATGAAGTGCTCCGCGCGCTTGGCCGCGGCGCGCTCGGCGTCAAGCCTGGCGCGCTGGGCCTTGATGAGCTCGGCGTCCTGGAGGAGGAAATATTCGTCTTCGTTCTTGCTTGGCTTCTCGGTAGACATCGTCGTAGGGATGGAGACGGTGGACGGAGGATGGAGGACGCACGTGACCAGCGGCGTGCGTCAGGTTCGGTTGCAGGACCTTCTAGGCGTTCACCGTGGCCAAGAGGCTCTGGAAGAGCACGAGCCCGTCGGTGGATCCGAGCAGGGGTTCGAGGGCGCGCTCGGGGTGGGGCATGAGGCCCACCACGGTACCGCCGGGGTTGCAGACTCCGGCGATGTTGTCGATGGAACCGTTGGGGTTCGCGGCCTCGGTCGGATTGCCCGCGGCGTCCACGTAGCGGAACACCACCTGGCCCTCGCCCTCGAGGCGCGCAATGGTCTCGGCGTCGGCGGTGTAGCGGCCGTCGCCGTGTGCGATGGGCATGGTGAGGCGCTGGCCCTTGGTGGCGGCACGGGTGAAGACGGTGTCCGTGCTCTCGACGCGCAGCATCACCGGCATCGAGCGGAACTGCAGGCTCGCGTTGCGGAGCAGCGCACCGGGGAGCAGGCCCGCCTCGCAGGCGATCTGGAAGCCGTTGCAGATGCCGATCACCGGGCCGCCGCGCCCGGCGTGCTGCAACACCTCCTGCATGATCGGCGAGAAGCGTGCGATGGCGCCCGAGCGCAGGTAGTCGCCGTAGGAGAAGCCGCCGGGGAGGATGATGACATCCGCACCCTGCAGGTCGTGGTCCTTGTGCCAGAGCAGGACGGCCTGCTCCTCAAGCCGCTCGACGACGGCCAGGACCGCATCCTCGTCGCAGTTGGAGCCGGGGAAGCTGATGACGCCGACCTTCATGCGGCCTCGACCCCGGCGATCGCGAAGTCCTCGGTGACCGGGTTCGCCAGCAGGCGCGTGCACATGTCGCGCACCGCGGCCTCGGCGGCGGCTGCATCGGCGGCCCTGGCCTCGATCACCAGGTGACGGCCCACATGCACATCGGCCACGCTGTGGAAACCGAGGGTGTGCAGGGCGTCGGCCACGGCCTTGCCCTGGGGGTCCAGCAATCCCTTGCGGGGGACGATATGCACGGCAACGCGGAACAGCTTCACGACGCGGATTCCTCGACGAGGGGGTCGCCGTTCTCGTCGAGCTCATCCGGCTCGTCGAACGGCGATGGGAGCTCAAGCACGCCGCGCACGATCGCGAGCACCACGCCAGTGAGCACGTACGCGATCCCGAACGGGAAGAAGAACTGCTTGGGCAGGAAGAAGAGTGCGAACAGGCTGGAGACGAACACGATGATGGCCGCCGTCCCGTGCACGGTCCGGAACGTGAACTTCGTCCAGCCCGGGAACGGCACGTTGCTGATCATCAGGAAGCCGAGGCCCGCCATCAGGAAGCGCAGGATCGTCTCCCAGGGCCAATTGCCGATGAAGGTCTCATTGTAGAGCGGCGTCTGGCTGAACCAGTAGTAGGTGGCCAGCGTACCGCCTGCTGCCGGGCTGGGCAGGCCCTTGAAGTAGGACTTGGCCCTGCCCGCGGACTCCACGTTGAAGCGTGCGAGGCGCATGGCCGCGCAGGAGCAGTACAGGAACACGAGGATCCAGTCCCAGCCGCTGTGCCGCAGCACGGCGAAGTACATCATCAGGGCGGGCGCGAGCCCGAACGAGATGGCGTCCACCAGCGAGTCGAGTTCCTCGCCGAAGCGGCTCCCGGTGTTCGTGGCCCTGGCGATGCGTCCGTCCAGCATGTCGCAGAAGCCGCCGATCACGATGTACCAGCCGGCCTGCACGTGCTGCCCGCGCGACGCCGCGACGATCGCAAAGATCCCGAAAAACAGGTTCGCAAGCGTAAAGCCGTTGGGGAGCATCACCAGCGAGGGACGGGGA
>JAYQOZ010000373.1:0-2476 GCA_038145035.1 Gemmatimonadaceae bacterium
CGCTGGCGCACCGGGCGGTGGCGGAACTCGCCGGCCTGTCGCCGGATCGCGGGCTCTCCCTCTTGATGGAACACTGGCGCCGCGAGGGTACGTTCGAGCGGGCGTTGCGGCGCGCGCATGGGATGTCATCGGCGGATTTCGAGAAGCACTGGCGCAGCCGGGTGCGCCGCCAGTACGGGGCCCTCGCCCTGGCCGCCGACCTGTCGGTGCTCAGTCTGTTCCTGGTGATTCTGTTGGGGCCGATGTGGTGGCAACGGCGGCAGCGGCAGCGTCGGCGGCTGGAGCGCATGCGCGCGGCCGATGCCGCGTCGGAGGCGCGGGAGCGGGAATCGGCGCTTGCTGCGTTGCTGGGGGAGGTGGTCCGGGACCCCCGGGAGGACGACCGCATTAAGGGTTCGTGAAGGCGGGTAGGGTTTGGTTGACGACATCTATAGGGCGTCCTAGACTTCACCGCCTATGTCCGAGCATCGGAGTCCGTCGGGCGGGGCCTTCTCCCGTCCAGCCGCGTGGTGGGGGCTGTCGGCCGCGACCCTCGCCTTGGGATACGCCGACCTCTGGCGGGGGGGCATCACCGTGGCCCCGATTCTGCTGGTTGTTGGCTATTGCATCCTGATCCCGATCGCAATTTTGAAGTGACGTGCTTGGGTGCGTCGGGAACCGAAGCGTCGGGCGAATAGCTCAGTTGGTTAGAGCACCTGCCTTACACGCAGGGTGTCGGGGGTTCGAGTCCCTCTTCGCCCACTGGTTGATGGAACCCCGGAACCCTTTCGGGCCCCCCCGGGATAGGAAGTTCAACGCCTTGTGAGGAGTTGGCAGTGACTGTACGTGCCCGTGCCCTGGCCGCTGCTGCGGCGATCATCGCGCTCTCGAGCGCGGTGCCAGCCGATGCCCAGCCGGTGCGCCGTCCCCCGCGCCCTGACACGCCGTTCCTGACCGTCCAGGTCTTCCGCTCGGCGGACAGGATGGCGGGCCCCTCCGCCTCCGACGCCCTCCGTGAGCGCCTGATCCAGGTGTATCCGGGGCCGGTGCTCTGGGTGATCGAGAAGGAGCGGATGGTCGAGCTCCTGGAGCAGTCGGGCTACCCGACCAACGAGCAGCTGGCGCGGACCGACGAGAATTCGTTGGCCAAGTTCATGCGCGCCGACGAGTACGTGCGCGGTACCGTGACGCGCAATCCGGACGGCGAGTATCGCCTGGATGCGCAGCTGGTGCTCACCCGCGACGCGTCACTGACCCAGCCCCTGCCGCCGGTGACCGGGCGCTCGCCCGAGCGCGCCGCCGTGGCGCTGGTGCGTCCGCTGCAGGAGGCGCGCCGGCAACTGGACAATGAGAAGAAGTGCATGGAGGCCGCGCGGTCCGAGCGCTACGCGGATGCCATCGCCGAGGCCGACAAGGCAATCGCCGACTATCCGACCGCAACGCTGGTGCGCTATTGCAAGATCAACGTGATGGTCCGCCAGAAAGCCACGAATGCGGAGCTCATCACGATCGGTGACGAAATCCTTGGCATTGATCCCAACAGCCGCATTGCGCTGGCGATCGCCGCCGATGCGTATCAGGCCGAGGGGAACGTGGACAAGGCGAACGAGCTGCTCGTCCGCCTCCTGGCCACCGAGCCGAACAACGCCCAGCTGGCCACCCGCGTGGTGGATGCGCTGGCCGCGAGCCGTCGCTACGACGTCGCGAAGCAGATCGTGCTCAAGGCGGTGCAGGACAATCCGGGCGACGTCTCGCTCATCCGCCTGCAGTTCCTGATCCTGGCGGCGGCCGGCGACTATAAGCCGGCCATCGCGACGGGTGAGGAGATGGTGCAGCTCGACACCGCGCTGGCCGACGCGCCCTTCTTCACACGCCTCGCGGCGCTCTACGCGGCGGACAGCCAGCCGGCAAAGGCGGCCGATGCGGCCCGACGCGGCACGGAGAAGTTCTCGCAGAACACGGACCTGTGGCAGCTGTATGCGCAGACGCTGCGCCAGTCCGGCGACCTGCCGGGCTCGGTGGATGCCGCGAAGAAGGCCCTGGCAATCAATCCGTTCATCCCGGCGGGCTGGCTGCAGGTGACGCAGGCGTACATCGAGATGCAGCAGCAGGACAGTGCCATCGTCGCGTTGCAGCATGCGACCGAGGCGGGTGACAACGCCGACATCATCGCGGGCGTCGCCTCCGGCATCGGCAACCAGCTGCGTCTGCAGGGGAACGAGGCCAAGAGTGTTGAGATTCTGCAGCGCGGCGTGGCCCTGCTGCAGTTTTCGGATTCGGTGGCGGCGCTCGCCGACGAGGTCGGTCCGGCGGATGGGCGCCGTCCGCGCCAGCAGGCTTCGGGCGAGACGAGGGCCCGTGTGAAGTTCATCCTCGGCGCCACGGCCGTGACGCTGGCGCAGGTGTCGGCCACCGAGGCCGCGAGCGCCAAGAGCTGCGATCTCGCGAACGTCGCCGATGAGGCGTTGCTCACCGCGCAGATCCACCTGCCTGGTGG
>JAYQOZ010000374.1:0-2459 GCA_038145035.1 Gemmatimonadaceae bacterium
CCGGGCGGCGGCGCCCGAGCGGGCGCGGCGGGCGCCCGGGGCCTCGAGCACGCGGAGCAGTTCCTCGATGGGCGTCTCGCCCTGGCGCACGTGCTGCACGGCCGACTCCCAGAGGGAGCGCATCCCACCTTCCTTGGCCGCATCGTTGATGCGCTCCACGCTCTCGTTGCCGGCGATGCGGCGCTCGACCTCCTCGGTGACGTACAGGACCTCCTCGATGGCCAGGCGGCCGCGGTAGCCGGTCTGCGAGCAGTCCGCGCAGCCCACGGCGCGGTACAGCGTGCCCTGCTCCGGGAAGTACTTCCGCAGGCGCTCCGGCACCTGCCCCACCGCAAGCTCGCGACAGGTCTGGCAGAGACGTCGCATCAGGCGCTGCGCCACCACGCCCTTGAGCGCCGCGGCGATCTTGTAGCTCTCGATCCCGATGTCCACCAGCCGCGTCACCGAACTGGCGGCGTCGTTGGTGTGCAGCGTCGAGAGCACGAGGTGGCCCGTGAGCGAGGCCTGCACGGCGATGTTCGCTGTCTCGCGATCGCGGATCTCACCGACGAGGATGACGTCGGGGTCCTGACGCAGGATGGACCGGAGGGCGGCCGGGAAGGTCAGGCCCGCCTTCTCGTTCACCTGCACCTGGACGATGCCCTGGAGCCGGTACTCGACCGGGTCCTCGACCGTCACGATATTCACGCCACGGCCCTGCACCGAACGCAGCATCGAATAGAGCGTCGTGGTCTTGCCGGAGCCCGTAGGGCCGGTGACGAGCACGACGCCCTCGCGCGACTGCAGCAGCTCGTGGATGCGCGTGAGCTCATCCGGCAGCAGGCCCAGCGAGTCCAGCGACAGGATGGTGCTGCGCTGGTCGAGCACGCGGATCACGACCTTCTCGCCCTGCGAGGCCGGCAGCGTGGACACGCGGAGGTCCACACGGTTTCCGCTCACGGCCACGCGTGCACGTCCGTCCTGCGGGCGCAGGCGGTCGGCGATGTCCAGCGAGGCCATGATCTTGATGCGCGACACCAGCGGGATGCCGGCCGCCTTGGGCAGCACCATCGCCTGGCGCAACACGCCGTCGATGCGATACCGCACCGCGACGCCGCCCTCCTCGGGCTCGAGGTGGATGTCCGACGCTCGGCTCTCGATGCCCTCGGCCACGATGCGGTCCACCAGCTGGATGACGGGGCGCTCACCGGCCCGCGCCGCGTTGATGCTGATGTCGTCGTCCTCGGCGCTCTCGTCGACCGTCTGGACGTCGTAGGTGCCCTCGACCTTCTCGAGAATCTTCTCGATCACGTTCTCTGGGCGGTACACCTCGTCGATGCGCTCGAGGATGCGGCGCGGCGAGGCGATGCTCATGCGCACGGTGCGGCCGAGCGCGAAGGCCAGCGTGCGCTCGCAATCGAGGTCGAGCGGATCCGCGGTGGCGATGTCGAGCACCGAGTCGGAGATCGACAGCGGCAGGATCTTGTAGCGTCGGGCCAGGGTCTCGGGCAGCAGTTCGCGGGCCTGCTGCGACACGGAGCCCAGGTCGGCCTGACGCATCCGGAAGCGCGTCGCCACGGCCTCGACGATGGCGTCCTCGGTGAGCCAGCCGCGAAGCACGACGTCCTCCCAGAGACTCTCGGGTGGCTTATCGCGGAGGGCCGAGACCTGGGCCTCGTCGAGCAGCCCCAGGAGGGTGGCCATCAACCACTCGTCGCGGGACGGTTTCGCGCTACTGGTCATGCCGTGGGGTGAGGGCGAGTCGCATCTGAGACTGAAGATACCTGAGGTAAGCGACAGGGCCACAAGGGAGACTGCCGCGGGTGGGCCGAGGTCACCGGCGCGACCGTGGCGCAGGAGGGAGCGCAGGCGGAGCTGCCGCCCTTCCCGGTGAGGACCGTCACAGCACCGGCCAGAGGTCCCGGGTGACGTCCAGCGAGAAGGTCCAGCGGCCACCCCGGAGCCCGCGGGCCACGTCCAGCCTGAGCAGGTCGAAGACGCCGATCGTGGCCAGGCCCACGGCCGGGAACAGCCCGTGCTCGCCGGAGGGGGAACGGTCCAGCCACACGCCGTGCAGGTACGGCGCCAGCACCAACGTCGCCGGCACGCGGCCAAAGCGCCCGAGGCTGATCGGCACGAAGGGGACACGCGCCTGCCATTCCAGGCGCTGGCTGACGCCCACGCCGCCCACCAGGCTCTGAAAGCCATACCCGGGCCCCGAAATCGGCCCCCCCATCAAGACCAGCTCCTGCGGCGGTAGCGCCTCGTCGGCGCTCACGCCCGCCGCCAGGGTCCGGAGCAGCAACCGGCCGCGCGGCAACGGACGCTCGAGCTCCAGCATCGCCCGCGGCCGCAGGACTCTCGCCGTCGGACCCGCCGCCGAGATCGGCGCAGCCTCGGCGAACGTGACGCCGAAGCTGCTGCGGAGACGGCCATCGCCCGCACCGAGGCGCAGCGCGCGTTCCCAGCCCAGGCGCCGC